>CAYNXD010000075.1:0-31523 GCA_964401115.1 uncultured Candidatus Poseidoniales archaeon
AGGTCAGCAAGGCCAGCAAGGTCAGCAAGGCCAGCAAGGTCAGCAAGGTCAGCAAGGTGAGCAAGGCCAGCAACAGGATAACGGACAAGGACAGCAGCAGCAAGGCGGCGAACAGGGTGGTCAGCAAGGTCAGCAACAACAGCAGGACCAAAACGGCCAGAACCAAAACGGCCAGAACCAGCAGCAGCAAGGTCAAACCCAGAACGGCCAGCAAGGCCAGCAGGGCGAACAGTCCGACCAGCAACAAGGTCAGCAGCTCGACAACCAGGAGCAAAATGGTGAGAATGACAACGATGGCGACGGAATCCCCGATGACATCGATACGGACGATGACAACGATGGCATCCCAGATGCATCAGAACCTGGAAATCAGGATACAGATGGTGACGGAATCCCCGATAGTGAGGACAACGACATGGATGGCGATGGCATTGAAAATGATCAGGATACTGACACTGATGGTGACGGTATCCCCAATGATCAAGATACCGACGATGATAACGATGGCATAGCGGATGATCAGGATTCAAATCCAACGCAAACAGACGACACCGCAAATGACCACGACAACGATGGAATTCCAGACTCCGAGGATAACGACGATGATGGCGACGGAATTGACGACCGTGAGGAAGTCAATGATGGAGACCCTAATACAGACATCTACGACCATGACAACGATGGGATTTCCGACAGCGTCGACCTAGACATTGACAACGATGGTATTGACAACCACAATGACGTGTATGAGAACGGTAGCAGCGCTATGCGTGACCACGATAACGATGGTCTAAACGATGGCGTAGATCCTGACGATGATAATGATGACATCCTAGATGTTGACGAATTCGATGGAGCAACCGGTAACTACCGATATGATCATGACAACGATGGAATCGATGACAAGACAGATACGGACGACGATAACGACGGACTATCTGATTGGTACGAGGCTAACGATGGTAATGATTTGACCGGGCAGTTCGATCACGACAACGATGGTAACGATGACCATACCGATGACGATGACGACAACGACGGAATCCTCGATGAACTCGAGAACTGATTCTAAGTCAAGTTGTATAATCACCTGACAAGATCCCACCCATCTATTTGGAGTGGAGCCAGGCACCCTCGGGGGATTTTCCCCCGGGGGGCCGCTTTTTTTTTTATTATGACAAATTATTTCCTTAAGTCTCAGAAATGATACAGGTATCACTGTGTGATACATTGAAGCACATTAGTGCCGAGTTGTTGATATATTGGGCGTTAGTGGCGAGGCGCTTCAATAGGTGATATGATGGCAAAAACCAACTTGATTAGAATGAACAGTAAGCAGAGCGGACAAGGGCTAGCAGCCTTATCGATGATTTTGCTAATGCTGATGAGTGTGTTGACTGCAGTTCCATGGAATGATTTAGCTAACAATGCTGAAGATACCACAGAACTGGGGATAGGAGTGATTGGAGAGCGACAGGCGATTCAGACATTTGACCAAGTGAGAGAAGATCAGGGGGTTAATTCACCTTCTATGTGGGGTAATGAACTACACCCGGCATTGATAGACCCTCAATATAGTGATCCAGCGGTTTTGTATGGGAAAATTTCTGACCTCTCTCTTATAGATTTGAGACAACAAGGAATAGGCCCTAACCTTGAGGAAACTAATACTGAGGATCACGACAATGACGGTATAAATGATCTAGCCGACCTTGATGATGATAACGATGGCATCTATGATCTGATTGAGCTTTTCGATGGTTGTTATGCTACCGACCCATTTGACCACGATAACGATGCTATATTAGATCACGAAGATTGGGATGATGATAATGATGGTATATTGGAAGGCCCTATTGATTGGAATCAAGGCTCAGATCCCAAAAATGTAACTGCCGATCGATACGTAAACGCCTCCACTATTCATCCAGCTACAGGACAAGCAGTAGGATTTGGTTATCGAGTAGATCAAAACCCATGGGATCATGACAATGACGGAGTACCAGATGAAGATATGGATGGTAGTGGTAGAAATAGTTACGATGAAGATGATGATAATGATGGAAGAATAGATCAATTTTCATGGCCATGTGATAATGATGCTGATGGTGCTCGAGATTACTTTGACGACGATGATGACAACGATGGTGTATTAGATTGGAATGATGAAAATCCATATGATATTTCAGTGACCTCAAGTATGCAATCATCAGGAAATTTTGATTCAGCAACTCAATGGCTACATACAGATACCAATCCATCTTCAGGTCTCAGAACTTATCGTGCATTTAGTGGTGGAATTGATTTTGTTGCTCTTGAAGCACTCTATCATCCAGACCCTGTATTTACTACTATTTGGGATGGTGATTTAGATGGGGATGGAATTCCTAATTTCTTAGATGCTGATGGAGATAATGACGGAAGTCCAAACAACGTAGATGCAGATGATGACAATGATAATTTGTTAGATATGTGGGATCCAGACGATGATAATGACGGTATTCGTGATGTTTGTTGGGACTTAGATGTAAATAATGACGGTCTTAACGATTATACTCGTGAAGATACATCTCCATATCAAACACCTGGTGGAGATACAGATGGAATACCTGGAATTGACTGTGAGTTAGATTATGATTGGGATAGTGACAATGATCGCTGGCGCGCTATTGATTTCAATTACAATCATGTTTGGGATTGGTTTGATACAGAAGCTGGCGGAACGCCTAATCCAGACAACCCATTATTTGAACCAAGTTGGAATGCAGCAAACCTGTCTTGGGATATGGATGATGATGGTCTTGTGAATGAGGTTGATCCTTATCCGTTGAATCACACAAATGTAGTTAATACTTGGAATTGTGAATGGAATTCTAATTATGATTCTAATGTAGATGGAGACAATGACGGAACCCCTGGTGGTTCAAACATTCTATGTATAACTGAAAGAGCCTCATATACAGGTAATAATGACTGGGATAATGATGGTATTCTTAATTACGAAGATGTTGATGATGATAACGATGGAATCCCTGATTACATGGATATAGATACAGATTGTGATCTTGACAATGATAATGATATTCACCAATTAAATGGCAGCCTTTACCGTGACGATGGTCCAAACGATATTGACACAGATATCGATGGCGATGGATTACAAAATGATGAAGATTGGGATGATGACAATGATGGAATTTTTGATTTATTCGACCCAGATGATGGTAATTGTGGTGTTGTGGATACAGATACAACTGATAGTTTCTATCGAAATTGGTATCCTCTTGGTGATGGTGACGATCTTGACGGTTCTGGAGATTCACAGCGTTACACCGATAATATCACGGATCACTGGAATATGACTTTCCTCTTCAATCCATTTTCAACGAGCCAAAATTTCGTTCTAAATTACAATGGATTTGATGGCACAACTAATCCTCCAACATCAGGAGTGGTCCCAGAATTTTGGTGGATTTATCTTTCACGTTGGTCGAGTTGGAACGGCGATAATAAGTGGGATATTGATGGTGACGGAGACACACTTCAAAACGGCCTAGATATTGATCAAGACGCTGATGGAATGCCTGATTGGTGGGATCAAGATGAAGGTAATGACGGAATTTTAGATGTAGATGATCCAAAGATGGGGGGCTCTCTTGATTTTGGCCAGTGTGGTTTTGTTGTTCAGCCTCAACAAGCAAATGGAGCAGCGTCAACAGGACTTGTCTGTGGCTTCGAATATGCCTTACAGTATGGTTATCCATTGAGTGGTTTTGGGGCACAAATGGGTGTTCCATACAGTACAAGACCCGATGCTAGTTATTCTGATGGTGTGTATGATGGTGCTAATTCTCAACAGAATTGGATGTGCAATAGCCAATGTTATCACTTTGAATTTGGCCCACAGGTATTTTCTTCTACTAACTATTCAGCAGTAGATCACAATCGTGATTTATTTACTGGCTGGCTTGGTTTGAAATGGCAATTATTCTCATGGAATCAAGACATAAATGGTAATTTCTTCCCTGACGAGTTTGCTGATCATTTGGATGATGAAGTCGATCCTGACAATGATTGTGGGGCTGCAATTAACATGAATGGTACGATTATAACTCCTACTTGTATGGTCAATGATACGGCAGACTTAGATGATGATTTTGATTCAATATACGATTTATGGGATGTTGATGACGATAACGATGGTATTTGGGATTATTTTGAAGTTGATACTAATAATGATTTAGACGATGATATGGGGACCAACGAACCTTATTTCTTCACTGGTTTAAATTGTCAAGATAACGATGATGATGGCTATGATTCTGATCCGGATGGTGATGGTTGGTATCAAGCGGTATGGGATAAAGGAGTAATGGGGCAAGGAATGATATTCCCTGAATATTACGATGTTGACAATGATAACGATGGCGTTCCGGATGGTGAAGATTGGGACGATGATAACGATGGCAACTCGGACGTGCTTCAAGAGAACACCACAGGTTGCTTCACCGGTGAAGAACAATCAATTTGGGATCATGACAATGATGGTATTCCTGACTGGGGTGATGATGATTGGGATGCAGATGGCCGCACAAATGCTCAGGAGTTATCTGGCCCAACACCTCTCGTATCCCCCTGGGACCATGACAATGATGGTATTCGCGACGATGAAGATTTAGATGATGACGAGGATGGAATGAAAGACGAGGACGAAATACTTCTCTGGCCAACTCGATTTAACAAAGAGTCAACAAACCCTTGGGATCACGATGACTTTGGTAACGGTGAGGGTATATACAATTGGCTAGACCCATCGACTGGCCCAGACGCTCAAGATGTTGATGATGACAACGATTCACATAATGACACGGATTTCGATGTATTGGAAGAAGGCTCATCTTCATACCCATGTTATAATGGAAGTCTTTCTTCTGATTGGGATCATGATAACAATTGCATTCCTGACAAAGATGACAAGATTACAACTAAAGTTAACATTAGTATGGATGATACGTTATGGATAGACGCTGGAAGCCCGGCATTATTCACTGGTTGGGTTGAATGGCTTAACCAGACTACAATGACATTTGAAGCCGCTCCTAACTTGCCAGTTCAAGTCAAAATCATTTGGACTGATAATGGAACAGAAGCTCTTGAAACAATCGATGTTTTGACGAATTCTTGGGGACAGTTCACTGTTGGTCAATTCCTCTATCCAGAGGACATTCATGTTGGTGACAACACCACATATACTGTAACAGCAGAAGTTACTGAAATGTTCATACATGACGGTTCAGTATCTCAACCCAAGACTGTTGGAGTAAAAGCAAATCTTACTGTAGATTATGTTGCATGGTATTATTTCCGGAGTGATGAACAACCACTTTGGCTTGATTTTAAGGCTCATTATGCTGCGGATTGGGATAGGGGATTCTTCGATTTGAGAATTGATTACGCACCAATCACCTTCGCAGTATCAGGTGGTCCATTTGGCAATAGGTCATCTCCTACTAATTTCACAGGATATGGTATGGGATATAGAACGGATGTCAATGGTTGGTGTTCCCTTACGTTTGTTCAATCAAATGGAATAAGCGGAATTTGGGAACAAGTGGTTTGGAATTCAACTTTAGATAATGGACCAGGAATGCTGCCTGGTGGTTATGAAAGAGTAATTTGGGATAATTCAAGTAAGGATCACGTGGTACAGGGAATTTACAATTACACTACGACATCGCTTCCCGTGGGCGATTATGATTTCGTAGGAAGGGTCGATCCGACACTCGCTGGTGAATGGCCGTTCCTCTATATGGTGGGAGATGAAACAGATGCTTTCACTATGAAATCAATGCATAGGATGTATGTTGAGGCTGAAATAATTATTTCCGGAGACAATCCTGTATATTTCTGGGATACTACAGTATTCACAGGTTCAAATTTCGGTGCTTGGCGAGCAGTGTATCTCACACCCGGTTTGGCTGCAGCAGGAACTGACTTTTCTACTGCTAGTATTGGTAAGCCATGGCCAATAGAATGGGACGGGGTCAAGTCATCCTTACTAGATGAAGCCGCAAGGCTGAGACCATTTATCAATCATAATGGGACACATTGGTTTATTGCTATGCAAAACGGCGGTGACTTCGATGTACCCCCATGTGGCCCTGTTGATACAAATGATCCAGAAAGTGGTGTGCGTTGTGAAATAATTCCTGAAATGGATACAGGTGAAACATTCACTGTAATTGGCAATGTGTCAAATCGAACATTCCATCCATGGGACCAGGATCCAATGGCACTACAAGTAGATCTAGACCACAATGGAGTTTTCCAAGGTTCTTCGGAAACAGGATATGCTAGAAAGCCCACTTTGATGGGTAACGAGGCAGTATTCAACTACAATTGGTCTTGGTATAGCCAGTTTGCGGCATCTACTTATGGAATCAAAGTTGATTTCACTAATTCAAATTACTACTTTACTGGAAACCAAACTACTGTATTAGCTCCAACGGGAGCCTATGTCAATATTTCAGTCGTAGGTACTACCGACTTTGAGTTGAATACCGTTCCAAGACTCTATCGAAATACCAATTCATCGGTCGAAGCTAGACTTGTGGATAATGCACTGAGGCCTGTTAAGAACGTTGCAATAAATTGGAGTTGGTCAGCAACAGGTGAAATGAATTCATCAGAAACAGATGTTAATGGAGTTTTCAAAATACCAATGAACATTTCATCAGAGCATGCATTAGGTAATTTCACAATGAACTTTGAATTCCCTGGCAATCCATTGCTTAAGGGAACTTCAGTGACGCAGGAATTTTGGGTTGTTTCACAGACTTTCATTAATCTCGTTAGTGCTGAATGTAGTGGAGAGAATATATGTGAAAGTGGAGATATTTGGGAGTTTACAGCTCAAGTTACGGACGATAATAGAACTCCCGGGGTACGCGATTTAGGCTCATCCCTATCTGGAGAAGGTGCAAACGGTGGTAATGTATCAGTAATTTTTGAAGGATTAGATTTTGAAAATATTGCTCACAGGCAAGTAGTGGCTACTTTAGTGCCTAATGCGGGGGTAATTCACTATGAACGAACTCTTGATCCACAATCATTGCGTTTGGACCCAGCATCATTCCTACCAGAAGGATTTGGGCCAGTAAATGTGATATTAAGATTCAATGAAAATTTACCCAATGAAGGTTGCGAGATACTCCTACAAGAATATCATTTGTCATTACCCGGTCAGTGGGATCCATGTACCAATCAACCAGGTAATGATCACTTCCGAAGGGAATTACGTTCAGATGTCGATGGTTTTTCATTGATTGGAAGAACTGTACTTGATGTTGATCAACAAATTGTCTACACTTCTGAAACAGACCCTAACACAGGTGAAGTAATTGAGAAGCCGATGATTGTAACTGGCCACTTAATGGATGAATTAGGTGGTAATTTGACTAATAGACAAATACGTGTATATTACGAAATGCAAGGTAGTAGTGCGGGCCCAGTTACTTGTGATCCTGGCTCAACGGATGTGCAGGGGTACTTCGAAATTACTTGTCCTTTGCAGGGAGTTCTAGCAGGTCAAGCAAGAGTAACCATTGATTATAATGCGTGGGAAAATAACGATCGTCAGCGATATAAGAACGCTTCAGTCACACATCTATTCCCAGTATTCTCAAATTCAACTCTTGAGATTACTGAGGTTGGTCCATACCAGACGGATGTTGATCGGTATACTTTCTCAAATGGAACAAGTTATCCTGTACTTTACTTGAAAGAATCTTTCCATATTGAAGGATTCCTTAAACAATCCAATGGCCAATCAATAGGTGGTAAGTGTATCAACATCTATCTAAACCCTGATCAAAACACTCGCCCAATTGCAACAGCATACACAAATGACGAAGATGGAGCAATCAATTGGTTCAGCGGAGATCCTGAACAGAACCCGTCTCGTAAAGGGGTGGAACCTATGGGTAGTGAATTAGAAGGATTCCGAATTCTTCGATTGGCTTATGAACCATCTCGAGATGTGTCAAAGGGTTGTGATAAAGAAAGTTCAGCCGTGGTAAACGGTTCCCATATGGATATACTTTTGTTAGTCCGCAGTAAAGTGGATATGCAGTTCGATGATCCTTGGGAGAAAATCAATGGTTACCAACCTGGAGAAGAAGTGTCTGGTAGTGTTGCTGTGTTACGAAATCGTATTGAAGCCGCAGCAGCAGGACAACAAGTTCACTTTGTGTTCCAATATTGGAATGGGACCGATTGGGTGAATGAATCACTAGCTATTGAGACAACAAATGATCGTGGTATTGCCAACTTCTCTTACGAATATACTGGTACTCAATGTGGAGACGAAACTTGTGAGGGTAGATGGCGAATTATTGCAACTTTCCCAGAATCCGCGCATTTCGTTGGTGGTGAAGATCTTCAAGGTATAGTGTTCTTAGGAGACCCACTTGTAGATTCACAAGGTGCAGCATGGTGGACTCAGCCAGAGTATCTATTACCCGTGATATTAGCATTTTTGTTTGCCTCAATAATTGGTGCAGTGATGTACAAACGTTATGCAGAACGCCGTAGAATCAGAATATTGCAAGGTATTTTGACAGATACTATGATGCAGTTACGTGTGGCGAATGAGTATGTCCAAGTGATTTTCAATTGTTACAAGGACTTAGTACGCTTCTTCCGTCAGAGTGGTTTCATGAAGAAGGTGTATGAAACAACTCGTGAATTTGAGTGGGCAGTTCGCGAAGCACTGAGGGGTATTTCATCTCCTTCTGAGTTGGATAGCTTCTTGTCAATCTTTGAAGAGGCGCGTTACTCTGATCACCAAATTACTGCAAGCCACCGTGATCGTGCAATGCAAACATTACAAGCAATTACAACTAGTATTTCTCTAGCATTAGGTGAGCAGCAACTATCACGCTCATCTAGTCACGATGCAAGTATGCACACGAGTTTGACCAAAGCCGGAGAGTTTGTAACTGCTGATGGAGAAGTAAGGCAAGCAGGCTTAGATGATGATCCTGAAGCAACCAATTTCACTCTCTGAGCAAGTTTAAGGAAATGGAATGCGGGTGAATTACCCGCATTCCTATATCCTTTTCGAGGTGCTAATTGTATTGTAATAGCCGACATATTCAGTTATTCATACATCTTCGGCATAAGCGATGCGAAGTCGAACAAGCCTATCATTGGCGGTATTGATGTTAGTTTGTTCATTTGGGGGCTGCCTTCAATCTTCTGAAATTAGTAATTCAGAATCCCCTTCTGAAGAAATACCCATTCCACCTTTAGAACTAGATTCTGAACCTGATCCGGGCCCCCTTGATCCTAGTATTGATCACGATGGCGACGGTTTTACTACTGGTTGGGAGCAGAATAATAGTTGGGACCCAGAAGATGCGCTTTCCGCTCCACCATGCAATCGATTTCGACAGTTATGTACGCGTGCTGTTAACGAAAATGTTTGGCCAACATCTCACAACTCACATGCATCACTAGATCGCAATCACAACATCGTGAGTAGTAGTCAAAGAACTAACATCACAGCACAAATGAATGGTGGAATACGCGTTATCAACTTAGATGTACATGAATATAACAATCAGACAATGCTATGTCACGGTGGATATGACTACATCCTACATCCTTGTTTTCTTAGTGGTAATTGGCCGCTTGAGCAAGCTTTTATCGAAGTAGTTTCATTTCTTGAGAATAATTCGTATGCGGTTTTAATTATCACATTGGAAAGTTATGTCACAGCTCAAGATATTGCCAATGCATCTGATTTAACAAATTTAACACCTTATTATCACACACAAATGTTAGGGGCTGAATGGCCTTCTCTTGCAACATTAATTGAATCGGGTAAGAGGGTGGTGTTGTTCAGCCAAGATCGCCCAGAGGTTGATATCCCTTGGTACCATTATGATGGGGATTACATGGCTAAAACACATTGGGGATACAATGACACAACCTACTTCAATTGTAATTTGACTCGTGGAAACATCTCAAGTTCATTACGCTGGTTAGATCATTACATTACTGACCCTGTGTCTTCAGAATCTACATCTAATGCCACAAATCAAGTACCAGTGATTATAGAAAGAGCCGATGATTGTTCAGAACAGTGGGGCCAAATTCCTAATTTCATTGCAGTTGATTATTGGGAACAAGGTGATATTGTTTTGGCAGTTGACAATTTGAATGGATTACTTGACTGAGGTATAATAATGAATCAAATTGTATTGGCTAACTGCGTCGAATATATGTCCGAAATGGAACCAAATTCGATAGATTTGACAGTCACATCTCCACCTTATGATTCACTTAGGGATTACAATGGATATACATTTGACTGTGAGAGTATCGCTCAAGGTCTATTTAGAGTGACTAAGGTGGGTGGTGTTGTTGTTTGGGTTGTTGCTGATAAGATAAAAAAGGGTAACAAATCACTCACTAGTTTCAAGCAGGCAATATTATTCCAAGATATCGGATTTAATGTACACGATGTGATGATTTATCGTAAGAAAAACACCCCTTTTATGAGATCAAATGCTTATACTAACTGTTATGAATTTATGTTTATATTTTCAAAAGGAAAACCCAAAACTTTCAATCCAATTACTACTAATACGGTTAGACAAGGTGTAGAGATGATGCCGACAAATAAGGGGTCTGATGGAGTAAATAACAAAGTTCTTGGAAGATTGAATGATTCCAAAACCAAAATCAATA
The DNA here is from genome assembly GCA_964401115.1 of uncultured Candidatus Poseidoniales archaeon. Taxonomy (GTDB): domain Archaea; phylum Thermoplasmatota; class Poseidoniia; order Poseidoniales; family Thalassarchaeaceae; genus MGIIb-Q1. The sequence continues at coordinate 10,756 of CAYNXD010000075.1, forward strand.
TTTGGGATTATGCTGTTGGATTACATGGTACAACTAGCGATAAGATTGCTTTCCAACATCCTGCAGTTTTTCCCGAAAAATTGGCAGAAGATCACATACTTTCTTGGAGTAATGAGGGAGACTTGATTTTTGATCCAATGTGTGGCTCAGGGACTACTTGTAAGATGGCTGCTAAGAATGGTAGAAATTACATTGGATGTGATGTTTCAGAAGAATATCTAGAAATAGCGAGAGAAAGAATCAGAACGATATAATTTATTCTGTTATTGTTTTACCTTTAGCATCTAGAAGTTCTACAGTCAATCCGATTTCATTTACATCTTTCAGTAGGTCATCATGCATCTTATCGCTGAATGCGTCCAAAGCTGCTAACTGAGAAACATTTGAAGGGTCTCTTAACCTATCAATTATATGATTTAGAACACATGAAACACCGTATGCCTGGCCGGTACGGAAAGCATGATCCAAACTCCCCGCATCAACATCTTCAGCCTCTCTACGTGCAAGAACTTGGTTTGAGTATGCAACCATCCCACCATATACTGTCTCCATCATTTTACTTGGTTCCGTCCAAGAGTCGTTTAGACATGATTGCGCCTCTTCAATAGCGGCTTCGGTAGCCAGTTCATATTTTCGGAAAAGAGCGATTGGGTCGCCACTCTCATCAGCCAAAGCCTCGTTGATAATCTCCCGCCAGTCAGCCATCTGAATCGTTACCCGAATCCGGTCATCTGTATGAATGATTTGCTTCTCGATATTATCTAAAATAGGAAGTTTGGCCCCGTAGGGGCCCTCCAGAACGCACGCGGTGGGTTCTTAACGGGGCGGCAGGTCGCCGAGTCGCCCAAAACATCGAGGGAGTTACAATGAGTGCACAAAGTGTGAAGACAAATGAAGCCTTGATCGATATCATCGATCAGCTAAAGGCGAAGTCTCGAGACACCGGTGCCGCACTGTGGCGAGATGTGGCGCAGCGTCTTGAGAAAAGCCGCAGCAATTGGTCGCAACCAAACCTAAGTCGCCTAAGCAGGCATGCACAGGGAGAGAAATTTGTTCTTGTTCCTGGAAAATTGCTTGGTAGTGGCGAAGTTAGTGGTAAGCAGACAGTAGCCGCATTTAGCTTCAGTGCAGGTGCCAGAGAGAAAATCGAGGCAGCCGGTGGCGAAACGATGACAATCGCAGAACTAATGGATAAAAATCCAAGTGGAAAGGGGGTGTTTATTCTTGGATGAAGAAGCAACCACCTATGTCTTTGATGCAAGTCAAATGATTCTTGGACGCTTGGCTAGTCATGTGGCTAAGATTCTGATTGAAGGACAAAAGACAGGTAGCCAAGACAGAGTAATCGTAGTAAATGCTGAGAATGCAGTGGTTTCAGGTTCAAAGAAAGCAGTATTTGCTACATATCGAAAGAAGTACGAATTGAATCATGCTCGAAAGGGTCCTTTCTTCCCACGAATGCCTGATAAGATTCTCAAGAGAACAGTTAGAGGTATGTTACCTTACCAGAAGAAAACAAGCGGGCGCAACGCAATTCGCAATTTGCGTGTAATTATTGGTTGCCCAAGTCATTTGAGTGGGGATGATCTTCCAGATGGACATGAAATGGGAGACACCTCGCAACTAACTAGAAAACTTCCTCAAAAATATGTTCAATTAGGTAAGATTTCAGAAAACCTTGGAGCGCCAATGAACCGACTCAGAGGTGAATCATGATGGCTAGGAAGAAAAAATTGTCAGTTGAAACTAGTGGTAAGCGTAAGACTGCAATAGCTCGAGCTACTGTGAAGCCTGGGAAAGGGCGTGTCAGAGTAAACAGTCAGCCAATTGAAATTTTTGAGCCGGAATTAGCACGCCGCAAGGCAATGGAACCTCTCATAATTGCTGAGGACATGCGCCGTATTGGTGAAAATGCTGGTAAAGGAAATGTCGATATCAATGTCAACACTACTGGTGGGGGTGTGATGGGTCAAGTCGATGCTATCAGAACAGCCATTGCTAGAGGGCTTGTCAAGTACAATGGCGGTGCAGAAGGAGATGACGAAGAACTTCGTGATGAATTTCTAAGATTCGACCGTAGCCTTTTGGTTAATGACCCTCGCCGTAAGGAACCAAAGCACCAACAAGGCCGTGGTGCTAGAAAGAAGTGGCAGAAATCGTATAGGTGAGGTAGAAAATATGTTAATTCCAGTAAGATGCTTTAGTTGTGGTAACGTCATTGGTCATCATTGGCCAGATTACAAGACGAGAACAGAAAATGGAGAAGATGCCGGTGAAGTTCTGACAGAACTTGGTGTAGAGCGGTATTGTTGCCGAAGAATGTTTGTTGGTCAAGTTGAATTGATTGATGACGTTGCTCCATTCACAGTATATCGAAAACCATCCTGATTTTCCGGGCCCGTAGGTTAGCTTGGCCTATACTTGACGGCTGGGGGCCGTTAGACTCCGGTTCAAATCCGGACGGGCCCACTCCTGTGCCAACAATTGTCCCGAATTAAGAAATCATATTATCTGCAAATACTCTCAATAGCACATTGACCCGTAAGCGAAGGGGTTGATAGGGAGTGCGCATCATCGCCATATTATGAGTGGTAGCCGTGCCCGAGCAGTATCTCTTATTTTGATAATGTTCTCATCGATTTTTGTTGCTTATCCGCATATGGTTGGAGCAACAGTAATTTCCACCGACACACATTGGTCTGGAAATGTGACAATAGATGATAATATTCTTGTATCATCATCAAGAACTTTGACAATTTCAGCAGGAACAAATATTACAGTTACAGGCGACTATCTGATTACTGTTGATGGAACTGTTTTGATAGAAGGAACTGAATCGGAACCTGTAATAATTACCAACAACAACAATCCCGTAGGTCTCAATAGTAATACCGGATGGTGGGATGGATTCTTAATTTCATCAAATGGAAATATCGATGCATCGTGGGTAACCATATCTCGTGGTAGGACAATTTTCGATGTTAGTGGTGCAGCAATACTTGCTAACGTCAGTGTAGATTATTCCTTTATTGGCATAGATGTTAGTGGTACTTCTTCGATAACGGATATGAATTGCGGAAATGTTGATTTTACTTGTATATCTATTCTTCAAGGAGGTAGTGCATCTGCGAACTCAGTCATCGTTTCAGATTCAGCATATGCTGTTGAGAACGGGGGTCACCTTTCGATTAATAATCTCCAAGTATCACATTCAGGATATGCAGTAGCAATATATTCAGGTTCATCGGGAATTGGCCAGAATTTCAATTTAGATAACGTATCTACAGCTATCATGAGTCGAGGTACATCTTCATTTTCATTCGATATGATACAAGTCGAAGAATCAGGGCTATTATTGGATTCTATTAGCAGCAATGGTTTGGAAATAAGTAATTTGAATGGAAACGAAATAGATAATTTGGTAATTGGTACGACCATTGCTGACGTAACTATTGATAATTGGGTAGTAAATGGTAGTGGATCTAGCGGTTGGTCTTTGATAGTAGGAAACTCTGGCACATTCTCTCTAATTAATTCAATAATTAGTGGATTTAATAACGGCTTTAGAATTACGGGAAATGGTCTCACAAATATCAATAACAGCCAGATGACATTTTCCGGTCCGCTGTTTGATGTCAGTGGTGGTGGTATCATCAACACAGTTTCATCAAACCTAACAACTAATGCACAGTTTGGTCATTTATCAGGCGTCAATTCATTTTGGACAAATACAAATATTGTTGGAGGTTCATCATCAGAAGGTCTTGAATTAGTAAGTGGAAAACATGTATTTGATTCGACTACATACTCTCGAAACTATCTCTATTCAGACTCAACATCTTTTGGTTTGGGAGTCACATGGTCTACTGTAGAAACTAGTGGTTTAACACTTTCAGGCTGGTCAGATGGTATTCTTTGCAGAGTTGATTGTCTAATTAGTGGTGAATCTTTAACCACTAATCTAGGTGGTGTTGCTTCAGGCACCGGAATTAATATTGACGGTGGTTCTGTAATAATAAACACATTAGTGACTGGTAATTCTTTGAATGGTATCCACTTAGAAGAAGGTAATTTGCACATTAGTGACTGGGCAGGTAATGGGCATGGTGAAGCAACATTGTTGGTGGAATCAGAATCAACGGCAATAGTTCGCAATTTCCCATCATTTTCATCAAATGGTCTTTGGGATGCTGAAGGAGAAGGCGCTCTAATGTTCGGCGGTACAAATGCGAGAATTAACACAGCATCATATGATGAATTCACAGAATCAACAATTTCAGTTTCAGATCTATCAAGTCTTCCATTAGTTGGCGTATCTGTAGAGGCGCATGGTTTCCAAGAATATACAGATTCTAATGGTGATGCAATGTTACCTCTATTGACTGGTGGTAGTGAAGTCAATGCTGATGATGGCACATATGGGGTTAGTGATAATCTTACTCCGCCAGGGGGTGACTTACAACTACCAGTTATTCCTAATGTAGGTCCTTGGGTAATCCCATCAGGAGTTCATGCTGTATTAATTGGGGGTAATTACACAGCTCCAGCAGGGGATAACGTAACAATATCTACAACATCATCACTGACTTTGAAAAATGCACATTTATCAGTTCCCGGTGGAGACATAATTGTTGAGGGTAGTGGTAAATTAATTGGTAATAACGGTTCAACAGATGCAGCAGTTCGAACCACAGGTGCGCAAGCAGTTGAAGGAATCGGACAGGGTCTTATTGTGATGAATGATTTCTATCACAGTTGTTCATGGGAAGAGCATGAATGGTTTGGAATACATGTAAATGGTGATTTCTATCTTGAGCAGACATGCAGTCTTAACCTATATTCTGGTTCTGTAGGAGGTACCATCGTCCCATCTTTTGTAGGATATTTTTCATTGAGTAATTCTGCTCAAATCCGAGTTGTTGATTTTGGTGAGCCCGTATCTGGTGCGACAGTCACAATTCAAGGGAATCAAGTATCAACAAATCAAGATGGTATTGCAATGTTCTCCGCAACATACAGAAATGTTACAGAACATACAGATTCCAGCACTGGAATATTGCAGGTATACGTGATGCGAAACGGTCACAGCCAAATCCGTAGTTGGGATCCAACTTTACCTGTTAATCTCGATGTGATGATGTCCACAGTAAGTGGGGGTTATCTTGCAGAGTGGTTAAGACTTGATGCTGCGTTTTCACCATATTACCTAGATGATAATCTCACTATTATTTCTGGCACATCATTAACTATTCTACCGTATTCGAGTTTGACTGTCAAAGCAGATCGTGGAATTTCCGTTAATGGTGTATTAGAATCCACATCTGCAACCATTACTGGAACCGATTGGAATGGGATATCAATAAATGAAGATGGATTAGTAGACATGCGTAACGGACAATTGATGGGCGCATCATTAACCTCTGGACCATCCAATTCACAAGCAATAATAGAGGGAATGATACTATCTAACGCGCCTCTTTTAGTAAGTGGTGCAGGTGTTTTGGATATTACAAACTCACTTCTTCATCAGAGTGACAATTGCATATATGGTAACGGAGGTCATGTAACAATCAGTCATTCAACAATTGAATCATGCAATCAAGCAGGGGCTCTATTGACACAATCTTCAGTCAGTATAAGCAATGTCACAATCGGCTCAGGTAACGAGCAAGGATTACATCTTCGTGGAACTAGTGGTAATGTAATCGATATAATTGGAACCGAACATGATGGCAGTGGTCCAGCAATTCATATTGAAATGGTTGAATCGAATCTAGAAATAACTGGTGCGGAGGTGTCCGGTGGTGATAATTCTCCAGCAATTTCTGTTGAATGGTCTGATATGTTCGTGATTTCTAATAGTGTAATTTATGGCTCACCTGGAATTATTGTCGATCATAGTTCCTTGTCTATTAATTCTGTAGATTTTATCGGTGATGGAACAGGGGTTGCTATGGATATAATAGGTGCTCGTTCAGAAACATCCCATATTCAGAATTGCGATTTTGATGATTATGAAAACTCAATTCATTTGGTAGGTGAAGAAGGAGATGATGAAATGCCATCTCCCGTTTTTACAGGTAACCACCACCATGCATCAGTTGCCTATGCCTCAGAAAGATTAGGTTTCATTTCACATGGTGAGACAATTGAAGGGGCGATTGAATTATTTGGCTCTAAGGCAATCACTGCAGAAATATGGGATCCTATTTCTTTTGACACATCACAAGTAAATGTTTCAGGCGTAGCATCATTGTTGTTGGGTTCAGTATGGGATATCACTGTCCTGGGGGAGGCATCTTCAGTACTTACTCAAGCTACAGTAGAAGTAACCGTTCCATCTTTTGGAGATATTGTATCAGAGCAAACAATAAATGCAGATACAACTCTAGGGAGCGCCAACATTCCATTCATTTACTATAGTTGGACAGAATTAGGTTCTGCTGGTGTATCTACTGCTATTTGGAGAGCCAATGCACCATCTTATATTGAAGGAGAAGGTTCTTTTGTACCCACACAATTTTCATCTAGAAACATAACTTCTCAACTCATCAAAAATCTAGCACCATTTGTGAATATAACTATGCCAGAACCGGGTCTAGATGTGCAGGAAGGCGCATCAACAGAGTTCAATGCAGTAGGACAAGACCCTGATTCACTAACTAACGATTTGTCTTTTGTTTGGTATTTACGAGCACAAGGAGAAAATGCGCCAGGAAATCAAATATTTACAGGAAGCAGTGGAATAGTAGAGAATATAGGCCAAGTAGGAGTTTACATTGTTACTGTCATAGTTACTGACTCATGGGGCAGCACTGCAGAGGACATTATTACTATCAACGTGATTCTTAATGATGCAGATAATGATTACATTGAGACTTGTGCAATTAGCGGACCAAACGCTTGGTATGATCTTGAAGAGAACCGTGCTTGTGGGCCAGATGTATACGATGATGATGATGATAATGATATGATTCCAGATGACCGAGATATCTATCCAAATGATCCCTGCGCTCATTCAGATTTCGATATGGATGGATTACCTAATTCATTAATTCCAAATTGTGAAACAGAACTAATTGAAGACGATGATGATGATAATGATGGTGTTCTCGACAATGTTGATCCTAATCCACTCGACCCTGCAGTTTCTGGGATAGATGGTGATGGTGGTGATGCAGGTTTCCTTTCACCTTCTATCATATTACCAATTATATTACTCATAGTGGTGATTATTTTCATATTCCTCCGTGGCTCACGAAATGAATTTGGTGGCCAAGAATTATCTTGAGGTGTTTTTCTGACTATTGATCAACCCACAGCGGTGGCATGGGGTGTTGTTTGTTTAGTCGGTGTGATTGTTATTTATGACGGTTTTAGGCTACTCCGAACGCGTGAGGAGATAACATCACTCGGCCCCTTAAATTCAGGTGGATATGCGTGGGAAACTAACTCGACTAGAGAGGTGTTGAGAAACGGCACATCATTAGTAACTCTAGGGATAATGATGGCCTTACCCTGGCCATTTGTAAATAGCAGTTCTACCCCAGAGATAGCCGTTGTAATTTACGACATACTACTTCTGCTACATTGCGTGTGGTTGATGTTACCAAAAAGATATGCAATTAGTAAGACTCACTTGTTTGCAGATGGATTTGAGGTTAGCTGGGATTCTTTACATTGGCATGGCTGGGATGGGGGGAATAGAATTGTTTTACAGCGTAAAGGTTGGTGGATTTTCGCTCCTTTACCCGTTGGTGGTTCATTGGTTGATTTAGAGCAGGTGGCTGCTAGAATTGAAGCCTTACAATCCGATGATTGGGATTTATTCACAACAGATTCAGAAGAATAATCACTCATATAGTGGCTTGAAACAGTGACCTTTTCAAGTATGCCGCCCATCGCTACGCGATGGGCGCACGCGAGGCGGATTCCAATTCCGAGGATTCTCGAATTGAAGAATTGGCAGCTCTTATTGTTCACCATTCTCATCTCTATTACAATGAAGCTAGTCCCGAAATATCAGATGCAGAATTTGATGAATTGTGGGATGAATTGAAAAGATTAGACCCCGTTCATCCACAATTAAAACGCGTAGGTTCAGACGTTGCTCCTGGTTCTGTAAAAGTAGATCACATGTTTCCCATGAGGAGCCTTGACAAGGCAATTAGTGATTCTGAGATACAACATTTTGTATCTGAGACTACAGCTCATGGAAGGCGATTCATAGCCCAACCAAAATTGGATGGTAGCGCCCTATCACTAGAATATCGACGTGGTAAACTTGTTCGGGCTGCAACAAGAGGTAGTGGTGAGCGTGGCGAGGATGTTACTGCAAATGCACGCAGGATTTCCAATATTCCATTTGAGTTACAGTGGAAAGGAGATTGCCACATTCGTGGAGAAGTAATCATGCCGCTTGCAACTTTCAATGATTTTTATTCAGACGTTGCTCCAAATCCTAGAAATTTAGCAGCAGGAGCTCTTAGACAGAAACATATCGATAAGGGCAAAGCAAAAGCGGAACACCTTGAATTCTATGCATATGATGTAAGATTTGTCAGTTCTAAACACCGTCACCCCGATTCACCTGAGCCAGGATTCATGGTATCTGATTCCGAAGCTACTGATTGGTTGGCTAATCAAGGTGTTTCAGTTGCTGGAAACACAGTTGTTGAAGGTGAAAGCGATGAAGAAACAAGTGATGGACTAATCGCTTTGACTAGAGAATACACTGAGAATAGAGATGATTTCGATTGGGAAATAGATGGTATTGTATTCAAACTTGATAATTTCGAGAAAAGGAAATTATTGGGTATGACAGCCCATCACCCCCGTTGGGCTTTAGCATGGAAATTTCCTCCCGATGAAGCAACGACTGTATTGATGGATGTTAAATGGCAAACAGGACGCACTGGTGTTGTTACTCCTGTGGCTTTAGTAGCACCTGTCGTAGTGTCTGGTGTTACAGTTGAGAAAACCACATTACATAATGCTGGAGAAGTGGAGAGATTAGGAATTAAGATTGGAGACAAAGTTCGTGTAGTTAGGCGTGGTGATGTAATCCCTAAGGTTACAGAGAGTCTAGGGCCTGCTAGTAAAGCGGATTTAGTTGGAAGGAAACACGCTGATGGTGAAAAATATACTGGTATATTACCAGAATTAACTGAGATAGAAATTCAGAACACCTGTCCCCGTTGTGAAGAAGTATTGATAGTAGAGGGGGCATTTCTCAAGTGCCTGAATCTATCATGCGGGGCACGTCATATTCGTTCCCTTACCTATTGGTGCAGGGCGCTTGAAATGGATGGGATTGGAGTTAAGTTAGCTGAACAATTATCAGAATCAGGTTTGGTAACATCAATTTCAGATTTATACACCCTATCATTTGAAAATTTACTAACCCTTGATAGAATGGCTGATAAGTCTGCAAATAATGTATTGGCAGAAATAGAATCTACAACAAAAATGGATCTAACTCTATTTCTTTCAGCTTTAGGTTTGCCAGGTATTGGCCCAGAATTGGCAGAATCAATTGCCGAAAAAGTAGGTTCTCTCAGTAAATTAATGGAATTAGTTTCATCTAGAGATGATGATTGTGGGCTAGATGAAAATGGTAACCCTAACAAGCACAACTTTGCAATTTCTAGTTTGATTGAGATTGAAGGGGTTGGGGTAACAGTTGCTGAACAGTTACTAAATGGTTTAGCAGAGCGTGAAGAATTGGTTTCTAATTTGAATGATTTATTGACAATTACAAATGTGCAAAAGAAGGAAGATACAGGCCCCCTAATTGGAATAACATTTTGCTTGACGGGTACACTGAGTAGGCCGCGCAAGGAGATTGAATTACGAATTAAGGCAGCAGGTGGTAAAACTACAACTTCAGTCTCAAGTAAACTTGATTATTTATTGGCTGGCGAAAGTGCTGGATCCAAACTTGAGAAAGCGAATAGGTTAGGTGTCAAGGTTATCAGTGAATCAGATTTACAAGAAATGATTGAAAATAATGAAGGGGAAGATTCATTCATAGAAAAGAATCCAGAAAATCGCCAAACATCATTGGGTGATTATTGAAATTTTTCAACCATAAAGCATTGCAGAGGGACCGTCTTCGCCTCTTTCATCTTCACTGGCAGATAGTTGATGACTTAGCATTGCTTTGATCTGTTCTTCGATTCTTACAGCTTCTTCCAATAATGGGTCAGGGTCTAGGTGCATTGCTGGGAATAATATATCCAATTTTTCTATTATTCTTGCAGCAGCGCGAGCATCAGGGTATGCAGGGTTTGCTTCTGCTAAAATCGCGCATAGGTCAATACCTCTTCTTCTACCTTCTCCCATCATTACTCCAGTCATTCCTCCAACAACACCATGTTTGAGTAGTGGGATACCCATTTCTACCAATCTTTCCCTATTCGATTCAATTGCTCCAATCCCAAGAAGAGTTTCGTCAGTGTCATCGTCATCGATTAATTCGTGAGGTGATTCAACTCCATGAGCGAATGCATCTATCAGAATCCCCATGCCAATTTTAGCATTTTTACTCCACTCAAATAGTGCTTCAGTTAAAGGTAAAGCGAGCCTACCGTGCACTTGTATGTCAGATAGGACAACAATCAATTTATCACATCCATCAACATTGCATTGTGGCTCTCCCGCATAGAACCTAATTGGTGGCATTGGTTCTCCATCTTGCACTAGGCAAACAGCGGGTAACCTTGAATCACGAACGCCACCGACAAATTGCAAATCTAGATGCTCAACAAGATAGTGCGCAACAATATTTGAAACCATACTTACGGTAGGGAAGCAGGAAACAACTAATGCCCCTTCAGTATCGATGCTTTCATCAAACTTGACCAGAGGTGCTCCATCCATGATTTCCGGTTACAGCCGATGCCATTAATGGTTGGGGCTCTTTGCAGTGTTTGCAGCAGCCGAGTGGCAGGGGTGAATTAATTTGGCAGGAAGTCAGAGAACTCATTCTTTGTCTCCATCATCTTGGAATAATTTTGAAGCCTGCCCAAGAAAATTTTGGTTGTCTCGACAACGCCTACCACGTAAGGCTGGTATGGCAGCCTCGTTAGGTACTGCTGTTCACGATTCTGTTGAGGATTTGTGCAATCTTGATTTAACAGGTAAATCTGATGAAGAAACAGGCTGGCTTCCAGCCACAGCCAAATCAATTCTAACAAGACAATGGAATGATGAAAGAGAGAAATTCTTCAATACTCCTCGCCACCCGAAGTGGAAAGAAGAAGAATTCGCAGGAGCACAAAAACAACTCATAGGGGCGTTGAATATCCTATTCAAAAAAGCAGGATACAAACAAGTATCTCTATCATCGATTACTGTTGCTCAATGGAAAAATATCCAAGAAATGGTACTTGCTGCTGAAGGAACACTTCGCTCTTCATGTGGTAGATTGATGGGTCGTTTAGATTTACTAATTGCCGACCGTGATGAAGAAGGAAATACTGTTGGCTGGATTGTTGCAGATCTTAAGACAGGTAAGCCACCAGATGGGGAAATATACGATACTGTCAGCCGCCAACTAAGACTATACCGTGATTTGGTAATGGCAAATAACCCCAATCACCCTAAAATTACATCTGAAGGTTGGTACACAAAAAACTCATCTGTATATGTTGCTGAAGGTCCAAATGTAATTGATGATGCAATGGTAGCATGGGAAGCAAGTCGTCTCACCTCTGAGCCGTTTGAAGCCACCCCAAGTAGCGAGGCTTGTGGATTTTGTGAATGGAAGGCTTGGTGTCCCGCTTGGCCTGTAGCTAGGGCTAGTGGAAAAATGGAAACTTACGGGACATTTCGAGATTATGTTGTTAAAATAATCAATCTTGATGATGATTGTTCTGTAGGTTTAATTGAGATAATGGGGCCCGAAGATGATTATGGAAAGATGGGCTCAACAGGTCAAAGACATGGGGTAGTTTTTGCAGGTTATGCATTAGAAAATATAAGAAAATTGAATGATTTAGCACCAGATTACGAAAATGAATTATTTTACTTTGGAAGTGTTAACGTAGGTAGTAAAACTTGGAGAATGGGTGATTGGTGCGATGTTTTACCATGGAGTCCTTTACTTCGTTCGACTCGCGAATATTGATTCACATGTCAAGATGATTCCGGATTTTTTCTCTATCACTATCTTGGAATGGGCCATTTGTTGAAAGTAACCAATTTAGATAATTCTCATCATTATTTCTTACTTGTTGCAATGTTGCCCCGCGATGACGACCAAAAATGATTATCAACTCATTATCTGAAATACGAATTTTTCCATCAGAATCAAACGGCTCAAGGTCATCATAGCCCCGGCCTAAGTTGTCATTATCAGGGGATTCTGTACTAGAAAGCCAAGTTTGTAAATCTTCAAGTGGCCTTCTGAAGGGTTTTGGCTCCGCTTCCATCATTTTCCATAGTAAAAGAAGAGATGCTGCGGCATCTGCTCCAGCGTCGTGTGCATTTTCAAGAGTAACGCCGTACTTTTTACAAAGATGCCCAAGTCCATGAGGGCGAGGTAAATTCAATTTTCTGGCAACAATTAATGTATCAATAATGGCTTTTGGTTTAGGCATTAATTTACCGTATCTCAGATATTCATTACTAATGAAAGGCCAATCAAATTTTTTCACGTTATGGCCAACGACTACGGCATTCGAAAATAAATCATCTAATTTGTCAATGTGATTTTCAAAAGTTTCCAAATCTTTCACATCTGAATCATGTATCCCATGCACTCTAGTTGAATCAGCAGGGATATCACGTTGGGGATTTACCATCGATTCAAAGTGAATATTAGATCCATCAAAATCACTGCCAACAACAGCGAATTGAATGATTCTATCACTTTTTATTTGAAGCCCTGTAGTTTCCAAATCAAATCCAACAACGCGGCATCCTGCAAGTGGGTCGTGTGCCATTGGTTTTCGGTATAGGTGATACCGTTTGAACTTGTGTAACTAAATCAGTTATGGGTGAAACCTATTTCTAATGAACATATCAGACAATCATGAGTTGGTTCCGCCGTCTATTCTCGCGTTCCGAACCTCAATCAGATATAGAGAAGACATTCGATGAAATTGAAGAAGAGGTTTCAACTCAAATTGCTGAGGATTATGCAAAGAAGAAGGACGAAACATTGACTGATGTATTTTCAGAATTAGATGATGATACATTACAAAAGTTAGATGAGCAAGATTCAGAGGTGCCGGTTGATTTTCATGTTCAAGAAGCAGAAGCTGATGATTTGTTGGTTGATACTCCGTTAGTAGATCATTATAGTATGAATGAAGGAGACGAAATAGATCCCTCAACAGCAGATAAGCATCTAGTTAATGCAAGTTCTACTAATGATGAAATGAGTGGTTATGAGCAGGTGGACGTTCCTGTAATGGACGATGACATCGAATGGGAGACTAAGTAAATGTGCAATAATTATATTGTGTACTGACATTAATGCGTCATCCTGTTAAACAATGGTTTTCGCTCGTAGTAACATGAAGGGTGCGAACAGTGGATCATCGGTGCGCCCGCGCCTCTTGTCAATTCTATTGATATCCTCATTATTATTGTCTGGATGTACCAATCCAATTGGCCCCCCCGAACCAACATCATCCCTAACAGTTGATGTAGATCAAATTAACACTGGTGAATCAATTAATTTTGATGCCCGTGAATCTACAACACCCGATGCAACGGTTATAGTTCAATATTCATGGGATTTTGGAGATGGCTCAACTTCTACAACATCCCAAGGATTGACTAATCACGTCTATACAGAGCCAGGCACATATGAGGTAACGGTCGAGGTATCAAATGATCAAGGTGGTGTCGATGAAAGTTCATGGACGATAAATGTGAATGCATTTCCTGTAATTTCTCTTCTAGCATTACCTTTAGCTAAGGTCGGTGAAACAATTACTCTAGATGCATCTGCTTCTCAAGATCCTGAAGGTGGTGTTCTTTCTTGGGCTTGGGATTTGAATTATAATGACGATTCTGACAATGATGGCGATTCTAGAAATGATGTCGATTCAACTCTTTCTTCCCTTACAATTATGATGAATGAATCGGGACAATTCGAGGGAGCAGTAACAGTTACAGACGACAGAGGAGCGAGCTCATCTGAAGCATTTCTAATTAATGTCAGTACTCGCACGTGGCAGGTTACTTGGGAACAACAGAGGGTAACTGAGGATTGGAATGGTTATTTAGAACAGGGTGAATCATGGACTTTTTCACATGAACCAGGTATATCTTCCCGCCTAATGGAGGTAAATGCGACATTAACTTTGAACAATGATATTTTACCCCCACAGGATAATTTTACTTTACGATTAGCCGTTCCTTCAAGCGGTTGGAATGAAGAGTCACCTACACGACAAGAGAACATAACAAAATCCCCTACTGCTTTTATTGAAAGAGACGGGATGAATCCAATACCATCCGATTCAAAGACATTCCAAGCAGATTATGCGGATGATTTACTTGTTTTCCTAATGGATGATCCCGCTGCAAGATTTGGTGTTGGTAATTGGACTTGGCAGATTACAGCAGATCAATCAGACCCAGATATTCCAATAGATGAATTAGATGATATCGACCCAGATAAAGGAAATGATTGGCAATTAGAGATAGAATTTGTCATATTAATTCCGCGAATTTCAGAAGTTTTCTCTTGACGCTTGAATGCGAACTTTCTAACACCTAAGGGTGTTGGCCCACATCGGTAGCCATGGTATCATCAATGGACATCACTAAAATTAGCCTAAAAGATAAGGTAACTATAGAACTGAAAGTTTGGATGGATAATCCAGATGATTACCAGTTTCAGCCACGCGTACATTTAGATGGAAATATGATTAGAATTACCAACGAAGGATATGCTGATGAGTTTGCAAGTATTGAGTTGGATGACGAAATATTAGAGGCTGCTAATAGGGATCGTTTTGCAGAATTACGCATCAAGTTTGAGGTGATTGGAATGCACGGACAACTCAATAATATGAATCCAAACCCAAAAGAGGGTAAGGGAAAGAAACTCGCAACTCCTAATTGGAAGACTGTAGTACCTCTACTTTGACGGGATATCCCCGGGATATCCCACTGTTCATTCATAGAGGTTGGGAGATAAAAGGTAACTGATGCAAAGAAACGTAGGTAGTCAGAAGCAAGCTAGGCGAATGAGATTGAAGTCAGAGATTCTTGATTATGTTAGTAATAATCCGAATTGCACTGCAGGCGAGATAGTTGCAGCACTTGCAAACGATCGTAGAATGAAAAATCACGGATTAACTCCTCGCAAAGTCGGATTCTTCATACCAAGATATTGTAAAGAGATTCTTTGGAATCAAGATAGTTCTACTGGAAAGAGAGTTTACGCTTTGCCTTGAAAATTTTCTCCCGCTTTCGGTCATCTCACCCCCCTTCTCCTAATTGATGGCCGGAAGCAAATTCCGGCGGAATTATAGCGGTCGGTCAGGTCGACGGTCCGCTGGACCCATAGTGTAGCCTGGATATCACTGGGGCTTGCGGAGCCTCAAACCCGTGTTCGAATCGCGGTGGGTCCGCCAATTATTCACTTTCTATAGTGATGATAATATCCTTTATCGATTATCATTAATTCATGGAAGGAATAAATTTCCTAGACAATGAATGGGTTGTAAAATTAAATGGATGGTATCAAGGGATAATAATTGGAGGATTATTCGCCTTCGTTTTTTGGTTTTATAGTGAATCAACATTACCTGCTGACGCAAATTGTGCATGGCTTGCAAGCCCAGGTACAGATTTCCTTGCTTTCTTAGGTGCAGTTTTATGCATGTGGCGAGGAAAAACCCATGATGATTTTCTTGTCTCCGCCTTTGGGGCATGTGTTACTGTGATTCATCTTTGTCAATTTGTAGTAGCAAAAAGTTTGTTCTAAACCATAATTTTTCGAAAGTTTATGGCGAGCATTCAAGGCATAATCTGTTTTGGGCGAATTATGGACAGCGGGCTATCTGATGATGTTCTTTCTGACGAACCGGTAATGCCGGAGATTCAAATTAAACCGAATAAATCTATACCAATTACAATTGCAGTTTTTTTGATAATAGGTTCATTAATTGTAGGTTTTTCTTCGTATTCCAATTTATCTAATGAAGGGATGGGAGAGGATGAAGCACAAAATTTGGCAGATAGTCTAAATCTTCAGGGCTCAAACTTAACTGCGGAAGAAGTAAGAGGATATTTTGATGAATTAGAGGATGCGGGATATTTTACCACTCTTGGTATAATTGAGGCCATCACATCAATTGCTTTGCTTGCAGCTGCTGTGATGTTAATCAAAGGTAAGAAATTAGGAGTTTGGATTGGTGTTGGCGGTGGAGGATTATACTTGTTAGATGCCATTATTGGGTTTGTAATTTTGAGTGGTGTGGAATCACCGGATCAATTATTGACGTTGAGCATGAGAATAGCATCTGGAATAGGAATTGGCTGTGGTTTGTTGTGCTTAGCATTACCTTTGGTTCCATTACTAGTTGCTTCTGGTAGGGCTGCCTTGGATTAATCACTCGTTTTCTGCTCTAGGCCATTTTTTGTTTAGTGCTTTAGACAGTGTTTCATCCATTCTTGCATTCCACCAATCTGCTCTCCTCCATACAGCATACCTACCCCTAATACCTCGCATATCTGCGCCTTCAAGTTTAGCATCTTGCATATTTGATAGAGAGAGTTTAGCCTTCTTGAATCGTGCTTGACGCATATCTGCACCATCAAGAGCGGCTTTCATTAGATTTGCTCCAACGAAAGATGCATTTCGCATATCCGCATTAGAGAGATTTGCACCTTCGAGATTTGCACCGTCGAAAATGGCACGGCGTAAGTTAGCCCCTTCAAAATCAGCCTTTGCCAAATCAGCCCCGATGAAAGATTGGAAGGAGAAGTCCTTTCGGACCTCATCTGACATGACATCACTCCCTTGAGCGGTTGTCAAGATGGCTTCTTCCCTCAGTAGTTAGAACACAATATCGATTCTTCTTCTCTCCACTAGCAGGATATGCAATCATTCGCCTTTCAATTAAGCGATTTAGGTAAAGACTTAGATTTCTTGGTGGATTTATTCCGGCATCAAGAAACAATTCTTCCAAAACACGTGGTGGTGAATCGTGCACCCCCTCGACCTCTCTAAGATATTGAATTGCACCTAGAACTTGATCTGGCTTGCGATTCAAGTTATTATTGTCGCATAATGTTCTGAATGCTGCCCCTCGTTCAGGTAACCCCGATTCTTTCGCAGCCTTTCTAGCCGCTTCAATTGCTGATTCCCTTGCATGTCGAATTAAGGAAATTGCTGTTGACCAATTTTCCTCTTGAATCTTTTTAGACATTATTACATCAATTTCTTTCGCACTACCAGTCAAGTCAATATCCACGTCACCCACCTTTACCATAACGCGATTCTGTACCTCAACAGCCATCTCTCCCTCAGACATCTTAACCCGCCTGCTAAGCGAAAGGCGAAGTTATTTTAATCGTTCCGTCTATAACTTTTTGATAATCTGCAATAAACGCCGTTTTTTGATGTTTTTTAGCACTTTAGTGAAAAAAATCGATTAATAAGTTACTAAGATTAGTTTGTAGAAAGGCGAAAATGACTTGAAAGTTGTAGTATCGCGGCAATATGTCCGAGGGTCTTCCATGTCAGGGGTGAGAGTGAACAAAGTTCCATTTTTGGTCATAATCACGCTTCTGTTTTCATCACTATCTCCTTTAATCCAAGTTGCTAGTGCAACAGGACAAGGAACTATTACTATATTTTCAAATGGAATACCCACATCAACAATTAATCTCAATGGTAGTTTGGTGAATTCTTCAGTTAGTGTAACTCTTGAAAGAAATACTACGATTGAACATGCAACTTTTGAAATTTCATATGATTACGCACTTAATTCCCCATCACCAGGGGAGGTAATTCTTGATATTGGTAGTGATGGACAATATGAATGGGCTTGGAACACTTTGGGGTACGGAGACTTTGGTAGGCAGACGATATTTTCTATGGGCGCAAACAATAGTAGTGCCCCAGT
The DNA here is from genome assembly GCA_964401115.1 of uncultured Candidatus Poseidoniales archaeon. GTDB lineage: Archaea > Thermoplasmatota > Poseidoniia > Poseidoniales > Thalassarchaeaceae > MGIIb-Q1. Next base: position 28,854 of record CAYNXD010000075.1, read on the forward strand.
AAATTCTGCTGGAAATATAATTGGAGATATTCTAATCCCTTCCAATGCGCAAGTTCATACTTCAGATCTTACAGTTGAGTTATCTCCAAACTATGGTGGCGGTTGGATTCCAACTGGAGCAATTGATCACCTAAATTCAGGAGATATAGATGGAGATAACTTGTCTGAACCAGTATTTTTGCAACGAGGTCATAATTGGCCTAATGGTAGTAATAATACAGCAATAGGTGCAATTGATTGGACTTCAACTAATGGGCTATCAAATGTTGTTTGGACTCCAACTTGTGATGGGGCCGTCTCTTTTGAATTAGCAGATTTTAATGGAGATAATTTTTCAGATGTTGCTGCATTCGATAGTGTCAATCAATCCGCTTGTTTGTTGATATCCCAATCTAATGGTACATGGGCTTCAAACACTAATTTTTCTCTAGGTGTGGCTGCATCTGCAATTGCTAGTGGAGACTTGGATGGTAATGGGGTTGCTGAATTAATTTCAATTCATTCTAATGGGGAATTAAATCAGTTTGTCTACGATAACCAAAGTGGTGGTTTTATTGCTGCAGCATCAACTATTGTTAGTAACAATGGAACACCTTTCCCTGCCGAATTAGGTAGCGTCTTAATTGATGATTTTTGGGGAACAGGTAACAATAATTTGGTTGTTACAGATATTATGGATGGACACGTCACGATGTGGAATATTTCACAAGGTGGTTGGAGTCAGGCAAATCCAAGTACAGAATTTGATTGCATGAAAGTCAATATTCAAACTCATGATTGGAATGGTGACGGCTATCTTGATTTAATTGGGGATACTGAAGCTGCTGGTTCTGGTGGGACTTGTTCTGCAACTTTCAATGGAACCGGTTGGATTACTAATGTCACGAATTCAACTCAACTTGATAATTATACGGTAGGTGATTGGAGAGGTGATGGTAGCAGCGAAATTTTGAAGACAAGTGTTGGAACTATTGATGGCAACGATTCAACATTTAACGGTTCTATTCAGGTCTATTCATTTGGAGCGAATGGAAGTTTGCAAACAACTCCAATGATGCTCTATCCACACACCGCTCCACGTCAAATCATCATCTCTGATTTAGATGGTGACGGTTTGGTTGAGCACATTGTTTCAGCAGGCGAGTCATCAATGGGGCTGTTTATTGCGGGCTATCATACATTCTCATTCGATTTTGATATGGACAATAATTCTGATGGCAGCATGTCTGGTTACGCTGGTGATGGGCAGAGTGGTGTTAATCCATTAACGTGGTTTGATATGCAACAGAGTATAGCATCATCTCTAGCAACAAATTTACCAAATACACCATTTCAGAATAATGTATTTGGAACTCGTATTTCAACCCTAAGGCCTGTAGCGACATCTATTGGTGAGGGTGATCTTAAGTTCAAAGATATGAACATCACTTACAGTTTCTCTGCCGCAGTAACTGCAAATCCAACAACGGGTAACCTTTCCAATTCATTTAATTCACTAATGGAGTGTTGTTCTGGTACATTCAATGTACCACTCCCAATTACCTCCTCTTCCAACGGTGCATTAACACTTGACAATTTGTTATTAGGGTGGGTTGCAGGAATGAGCACTCAAGTTTTCAGGCCTGCTCCAGTTATTGAAACTCAATTTGTTTGGTGGGATGTTTCACAAAATCAACATGCAGTTGTTTTGTTTTGGGATAATTCGGCAATGAATGAGGTTGATTTTAATCATTATCAATTATTTAGATGGGTAAATGGCACCCAACCCAATTTCAACGCACCAATCCAAAATTCAATTCATTCCAATATGACATTTGACAATGATAGCGTTTCAAATCAAACCTGGGATTATGTTGTTCGAGCAGTTTATCACAACAATCTATTTTCTAATTATTCAGAAGTAGAAACTGTAGTGGTACCACCCCCAATTCCTCCAGACACAGAACCCCCCGAAGCAGTTGAAGTGCTCAATGCTACTGATGTTGAGGGTGACAATGGTGGAGCGATTAACCTCTCTTGGCCGGTTAGTAATTCGAGTGATATTGGTTGGTATGCTGTATATTATGATATGAATCCATTTTCTTCAATTAGTAGTAACCAAACATTGGTAGCCAATTTTTCAGTTTATGATAATACAACATCAGTTATTTTCAATACATCAGGAGATGGAGTTGAATACTATTTTGGACTCATTTGCGGTGATCTTGCTGGTAATGTGAATTCAAATGCTACATTAGCAGGACCAGTCTTTTCCATGAACAATTCTGGTCGTGAATCAAGTCTAATATTTTCAGTAGAAACGGGTAATTCAAACAATAGCAGTTCTGGAATTGTAGTGACTGCCGGTGTCTCGTTTTTCTTGAATGGAACATTAACTAGTTTAGAAGAGGGTGTTGCACAGGCGGATTATTCAATTGTATTAGATGCAGGAAGCACCTTACCTCCAGTTACAATCAATGGAGTAACAGATTCCAATGGTTCATTCAATCATTCTTGGAATGATTGGCTAGACTTTGAGGCAGAACACGCTCCATTAACGGGTGATATCAGCGCCACTGCAACGTTTTTAGGAGGAACATGGGGGTTAGATAATCAGACACTATATGGCTCAAACAATACTCAACAATTTTCAGCAATTACAGTTGCTACACTTTCAATAAATCCTAGTAT
>CAYNXD010000076.1:0-4607 GCA_964401115.1 uncultured Candidatus Poseidoniales archaeon
TCGTGACTCTTCATGTTATATCCGAGTCGGACGACACTCATCATACCTACTCTTTGGCGGCCTACGGCCGCCATGTTTCGGTTATCAATTCATTTTGTCTATTTCAGCCTGATGTCTTGCAAACAAAGCACTTCTCTTAACAGAAAGTTTAGGAGTAATCATTTCATTTTCAGTGGTCCATTCTTCAGGATCCAAAATTACGCCTCCTGAAATTTCAAAACCTTTCCAGTTAGGTGCCATAATTTCATCTTTTAGAGATGATAATACCCACGTTCTAACTTCTGAAGATACACATAGTTCATCGAATGTTCCACTAGAATCAATTCCTGCACTATTCAATCCGTCTCTCAAAGCCTTTTCATTAGGGTGAAGTATTGTAAAAGTCTTGATCTTGTTTGTACCATCTACACAACACTGTTCAACTAGATCTGATAGTTTGAGAGATTCTTCCAGTGGCGATGGGGCTACATACTTCCCATTCTCCAATTTGAACTGTTCTTTAACCCGGCCAGTTATTCTGATGAACCCATCATCTAATCTTCCTAGGTCTCCAGTTCTAAAGCCGCCGTCATCAGTCATAACTTCTGCAGTAGCCTCAGGTTTTTTCCAGTAACCCTTCATAATGTTTGGACCATAAGCCACAATTTCACCATCTTCGCTATCAGGGTCGTCCCAAGCATCACGGTCAATGACTACACGCACTCCAGGCACAGGCCTTCCAACAGTTCCCAATTTACATGGGTGACCCTCTTCCCAACCATTTAGTGAGATAAGAGGAGACGTCTCTGTTAGCCCGTATCCTTCAAACATGGAGAAGCCAACACATTGGATGAATGATGCTACTTCAGGTGAAAGTGCAGCTCCTCCCGAGATACAGAAGCGCATTTTCCCACCGAACCTTCCTCTAACTTTTCCAAGTACTATCTTGTCTAACTTCTTGTCAAGGAATCCCTTAGGTTTAATTTGAATACAATCGCGCCCGTCTTTTTCGATTCTTGCTTTTGCCTTCTTGAATGCCATTGCGCCAAGTCTTTTCTTGATAGGAGACGCATTCAAACCTGCCATTACCTTCCCATACAACTTGTTCCAAACTCGAGGTACAGCGAATAGTGCATGCGGTTTAATCTCTTGACATTCATCGGCAATTTTTAGAACATCAGAAATTAGGTTGATATGAATTCCTTGGTGCACCATATAGTGCAAATCCCCCATTTGACCAAATGAGTGTGCCCAAGGTAGGAAAGATGCTGTTCTGTCACCTTTGTAAATAGGGAATCTTCCCTGCATTACCAAAAGATTGTGTAGAATATTCCAATTACTTAGCATCACTCCTTTGGGATTTCCAGTTGTGCCACTCGTGTAAATCAGGGTTGCCAAAGCATGTGGGTCATCTGCTATATCTTCCAAAGGTTCTGAATTAGCCCCCTCTGCCACAAATTCACTCCACATAGTTACATTCACGCCTTCTGGAGGTGTAGCATTTGGTGCTTCATCACCCAGAAGTATTATTCCACCAGATGGCCAACTTTCATCTCCAACATGTTCACATAATCTGTCGAGGACATCAGTATCTGCTGCTACCAACACTGACGGGGTAGAGTCACGAATAATGTAGTCCCATTCAGAGCCATGCTGGTGTGTGTACATTGCAGTATATGCTGCCCCTAAAGCATTCACAGCATAAGATGTGGCTGCCCATTCAACGGAGTTATTGAGAATCATTGCAACCCTATCTCCAGGAGTTACGCCACGGTTTCGAAGAGAACGAGCACACGAATCAACTAATCCTTTGAATTCATTGTAGGTCACATGAATTCGAGGTTGTTCAGGTCCTGGGATGTAACCGAATAGGGGGGAATCCCCATTCCATGAAACAGCATTTTCCATCACATTGTATAGCGTTCTAGGATCATCATCAGTAGGATTATTCCAATCCCTGTCAATCGGTAATTCGGGTAACGAGATAAGTTCAGGTCCATCAGTCAAAGGCTCACCGCATCAGCGAGGATGCTGACCCCCTCATGAGCCTTCGGGCTATGCAACGACTGTATTGAAACGTCTTTTTGTTCGTTTTTTACGGAAATTATGAGTTTTCAACAAGATTAAAGATTTGATATGACATTCTTAACTGCTTCACGCCAATCTGCCCCCTTGTTTCTATTTGCCATGGGGTTAGCAGGTGATGGATGTGGTATTCTACCTATTTCAATTTCATAACCTGCAAGTGCTTTTTTGGCTTGTTTTTCTGCATATGCTCCTACGCCAATTACTCTTTCAGCGCCTAAGATTGTTACTACCTTTCTTAGATGTTCATCACAGTGAGAAAGCAATTCTTTTGCAGCCCCTCCTCGAAGTTTATCTGGGGTAAGGTTGGTTCCTTTTACATCAAACATTAGAAGGGGGCAGTGATTGATTACGAAGAATTTCTGATGAGCCTTTTCAGCGGGTCCAAAGATATCTTCAATTATACCCCACAAACGGGTACCAGACACTTCACCTCGCTCACAACTTAGACCAATAACGGGTCGTTTTGGGTGCAGAATTTCGGGCTGGAAAACATTTCCCCTTAGGCCGAGATAACTGGTGGTTTTGGTAACATCTCCGAAGGGGACGCCAGTTTGCCCCATACCCCATGGCCCCGGATTCATCCCTAAAATGATGGTTTTAGCCCCTAATTCCCCAAATTTACTCAAGTAGTTGTTATGTACTTCCCAAGCATAGTCAAGTGGATTGTAGACTGCACTAACTGGTTCTCCTAATTGGGAAGCGACAAGATTGCACGATTTACTGAGTTCTTTTGCTGCTTGGGATAGACTAGACATTTCAAACCACCAATACCTGTTTTGCAATTTTGGGAATATCGATTTCAATAGATTTGAAAGCCTCATCGACACTCTTGAACTCCTGCCCCTTGTGCTTTCTTTTTACTCTCTCGGAAATGATCCTCCAAGCACTGTTTTCACCAATTCCTGGAATGGCTTCCAATTGTTTTTGTGATGCTTCGTTGATATCTATTCCAACTTCTACTGCTGTAATCGATCTCTTTCCATGTCCAGTAACAATAGCGTTGGAGACGGATTCCAGAGGAGCGTGATATGGCAAACCAACCAAGATAGGATAGGCGCCAATTTGTCTTCCAAATGTGATCCCTGCATTGCCTCGGCACCCTTCAGAGCGATGAGCATCATCTTTGATTTGAGAGGGCAAACGAATTCTATCGTCATGAGATTCCCACCGAATATCCTTAATCAGTTGTCCTTTTGGAAAAAGCTTCGAAAGTAGTGGTTCATCAATTTCGTTTCTTACAAATTGTTTGAAGGAATTGAAATCATCTTCAGGAATATCTTGAAACCCTTCTCCTTGTACTTGGCGAATGTTGATTCGGCGGAGCCACAGACCCTCATCTTTTAGTTCTTGGAGGAGTTGGCGATTCATGTCATATGTTGCCGAGGTTTCCCCATTTAATCCGGAAATGAAATTTAGTCCAGGTAACAATTTTGGAAGACCTCTTTCTCCACGTTCTCTACCATATTGGTTGATGTGGCGAATAGCTGTTTTCAATTGGTTGGTATCACAATTCAACCAATTTTCTTCATGAACTGTTGGGTCTGCAGATTCCAAACCAAACGACAGAATACCCCCATCACTGAGGGTATCGCAGAGAGTTCGAGTAATTTCATCAGCAGGTTCCAAGTTCTCGGCAATTATGCTTGGGTTCGCATTGTCAGTATGTAGAATTTCTATTCTATCATCATCTCTTAGCCCATGCAAAAGTTTTGCAATCGGTTCAGGATTCGGAATAGGATATTCAAGTTCAATTACTCCCTCAGCCATGTAAGTGTAGACATCAGTCATGCCCCCGAGTCTAATATTTTTAACACCAGAATCTAGAGCGATAGAGACCTCATCAATTACCTGTTCAGGAGTTCTCCAAAGAGGGACGCCCTTTTTTGGTTCAATACAGAATTTACATCCTCTCTTGTACCTAACACAACCTTGGTAGACCTCTACTTCGTAGGTCAAAGGACCATGAGTTTGTTCCCCGTTACATAGGCTGAATAAATCTGGGTGTTGAGTCACTGCCTTACTTGAAGCACCTAGGTTTGCAAACAAATTCCACTGTTCAGCAGTTCTACGTTGATGTTTGAACTCCCCGCTATTGAGAAAATAATCTAGCGTAGCATCAGTATCTTGAACACATAGAAAGAGGTTTGATCTCAAGGGGGCCCAACCTTGTTGCCTCCAACCACGTATCGCCCAACCCCCTGCGATTAAGGGGGCGTTTCTTGGAAGAGTTTTCAGTAATTCATTGGTTTCTCTCAAAGAAATCGGAGTCCCCCTGAGGTATTTGCCGGGTACGACTGCCCCAGCAAGTATCACAATTCCTTCACAATTTGATAGATCGGGCCGTTGATTGATTCTCCAGTCATCTATTGTTACGTAGTCATATTCGATACTGTGAGATTCGAGGACCCCGCAAATATATCGAATATGAAATCCGACATATGGGGTGACACCAAATGCAGCGGGTTCATCTTCGTAGCCATCTATGACCAACCATGGCATAACTACACCTCCATGCTGTCGCGATGGGTCATCGGGTGTGA
>CAYNXD010000077.1:0-5706 GCA_964401115.1 uncultured Candidatus Poseidoniales archaeon
CAATAGATTTGATAGGCGGACCGGTCAAACGCAGTGCATGGCGAGGAAGAGGCGGGTCAAGAAGGAGAGCCCCGGCGGCCCATCTAAAGGGCCCCCAAGAGGGCCTCCTGGCAGGTCATCTGGAGGACCCTCTAGCGGCCCTCCAAGAGGGCCACCAGGCAGTTCAACAGGAGGCCCCTCCGGCGGCCCTCCAAGAGGGCCACCAGGCAGCTCACCCGGGGGGCCATCTAGTGACCCCCCAAGGGGACCTCCCGGCGGCAGTCCATCTGGACCCCCAAGTAGTGCAAAACCCACTTCGTTTGGCGGCCCTCCAATTTCTAGTGGTCCCCCCTCAAGTCCTCCTTCAAGCCCCCCAACTCCTGATGAAGAAGAGGAAGAGATAGAATCTTCAGATGAAATTGTTGAGGTTGATTCTGATGTTGAGGATGAATCTAGCGATGAACAGGATGCTGAAGAATTAGATGGCGAAGAAGATGCTGTTGGAATAAAAATGGGAGATGCCCTTGCTATGATGGGTGCAACTTCAAGTGGCCCCCCTAGCGCTCCTACAGGCCCTCCACCAGCCCCTACTGGGCCACCTCCTTCGCAGCCTCCAGAAGGACCACCCTCAGGCCCTCCATCTGACGAAACACCGATTTTAGACACTTCTGATACCGAATCCGAAGAAGAAATGGAAGAACATATTGAGGAAGAAGTTCATCAAGAAGATTCCGAAATAGTTGAAGAGGTTGAAGAAGAGGTCGAGCAAGAGGACGACCCCTCTGCTACAGAGTCGCCTGTTGTCGAAGCACATGATGCAGATCCACGTGATGACGTTGAGGTGGAGGTTATCGAAATAGGCGAATTATCGCCACTACGTAAGCCTCTGCGTGACCCAGTTGCTCCTGCTCCTGAACCTGAAGAAGCAGCACCCGTCCTTGAGGCAGCAAGTGAGATGGGTGATTCAAAGTTAGTTGGCCATATTGTACCCCACACTCATTGGGACAGGGCCTGGTATTTGCCTTTCCAGAAGTATAGGTACAAGTTAGTAGAAGTTGTAGATGACCTTCTTGATTTGATGGAAGCTAACCCGGAATCCTTCCCCACCTTCGAACTTGATGGCCAGACAGTGGTGATTGAGGATTACCTTGACGTGAGGCCGGAGAATCGCGATAGGCTAGTTTCTCTAGTTGAGGAGGGCAGATTATCCATAGGGCCTTGGTATGTTCTTCCAGACGAGTATCTAGTTGGGGGAGAAGGGCTTGTTAGGAATCTAATTGCTGGAAATCGAGTTGCAAATTCCTACGGCGGACGTTCAGAAGTGGGTTATGTCCCAGATCCATTTGGACATGTTGGTCAATTACCAGCTATCTTGCAGGGGTGCGGACTAGATTCATTCATTTTCACTAGGGGCGCAGGTCCTTGGGTGGCTGAAGAGGCAAAAGGAATATTTTACTGGGCTGCTGCTGATGGTGATACGGAAGTACTAGCAATCAAACAGGTTCCAGATTATCCAAACTTGATGGCATGGGGATTTGAAGATAGGCCACTAGATAAAAAGAGTTCAGAGAATGTCAATATCGATACTGCAATGCAGAAGATGGATAGACTTCTTACCATGCATAAAAAGACCTACAATTGGAAGCCAAGTCATCTATTGTTTGGTCAAGGTAGCGACCACACAGCTCCACAAGTAACACTCCCCAAACTTATTACTGCTGCTAACGACCATTTTGGTAAGAAAATTCAATTCAAACACTCATCTTTCAAAGAATATATTCAAGACATAAAATCTTGGATTGGGCGTAAGAAAATTCATCGTTATCAGGGTGAATTACATGATGGTTGGGATCGTAACATATTGTCAGGTGTTTTCAGTGCTAGAATGTATCTCAAGAGGCTCAACGATCAGACAATGAGGACCTTGGGGGACAGGGTCGAACCACTCAGTGCTGCTGCTCGGGCATACGGCGGGAGAAACCGTCAGGAAAGAATCAATCTAGCATGGAGAGAGGTATTGAGAGCACATCCACATGACGACATTTGTGGCTGTTCCGTTGATGCCGTACATGATGACGATGAAGTGTTGCTAAAACATGCCCAAGAAATTTCTGTTATGCTTGTTGAAGACGCCAATGATGAGTTGCGTGGGGCGTTTAATTTGCACCATGTAGATAGAGATGCAGTTCCAATATTATTGCATAACCCTCTACCTGTAAGTTGGTCAGGAACATTGCCAATAGATTTGCCCTTGCCCGCCTATCGTTGTTATATTGAAGCAAATACACCAATGAAAATCGAGTTATCTAAGCCGGTTGATGGTTGCTTAATTCATACTATGCTTACAGTATCTGAACCACAGTTCGGGTTACACGTGCATGCAGATAGAGCAGTAAATGTAGAATTGCCACAAGTTCAGGGTGGAGTTCTAGTTCATAATTTACCTCCAGGAATTCACGTTGCTCATTTGTTACCGGGTAATGAATTACAAAATTTGCCCGGCAAGCCGGTTAAGAATGGTGGCCGCCAAGGAAGAACTGACTGGATAGACAATGGTCTTGTCAGAGTCCAATTCAGACAGGATGGCAGATGGGATGTTGTCGATGCAACTACTAAGAGAACATACTCTGGTGTTGGTAGGCTAGAAGATTCCGAAGATGCGGGCGATTCCTACGATTGGTCTGCAGGCGGATATCCTTGCGAGGTTGGAAGTGGTAGGGGAGAAAAAATGGCTAACAGGGTCGAATCTAATGATCGCCGAATATGTGATTTAGATTCAGCCGAACAGAGAGATGTAACAATCACACTAATGATGGAAACAGAGTGGTTATCAACAGTTCATGTTCAAGTTCATTGGGCTTTACCAATCAGTTTTGATGACTCCACCCAGAAACGTTCCGAGGAAGAGGATTGGATCACAATTGACCATTATGTGTCCCTTCGTTCAGGCTCAAAGGTTGTTGAAGTTGAAACTTGGATGAACAACACCTGCGAAGATCATAGATTGAGATTATGCTTGCCTACAGGATTGTCTCCCAAGAAAGTCTGGTGTGGCGGTGCTTTCGATGTTCTATCTCACCCAACTTCATGGCCTCACGACGAAGAATGGGAACAACCACACGTTCCGACACAACATTTCAGTCAATTTGTTGCTTTGCAAGATAGATTAGGTGGTCTTGCAGTTCTAGTTCCAGGCTCAAATGAGTATGAAGTTGCTAGAACTGATGGGTCTGATGGCTTGGATATCCGTGTAACTATGCTAAGAGCTACTGGTTGGTTATCTAGGGATGGATTTGCTAGTAGAAGAAATAGGGCAGGCCCTTGTTTTCCAGCACCAGGTGCTCAATGCAAAGGTCAATCCTGGATGAAGTGGGGAATTTTGCCTTATGAGGGGCTATGGGCTCAGGCTGGCGTCCATGAGAAGGCGGAAGCATTTTCTGCGCAAGCGTCACTATTACCGGCAATGCCTAAGCCACAATTGAATGGGTTCTTCGATGAACCGCTTTCTAAGGGGATTCGTGGTCGTTCTGCAGCTCCAGTTCGCTTTGTTGGAGATAGTCCTCGCCCCCTTCTATCTGCTTGTAAACCAGCAGAGGATGGTGATGGGACAGTCATTAGGGTACACAACCCAACCAAACACGATTGGGAAGGAAGAATTGAAACCGATCTACCATTGTTTGAATGTAATTCATGTGATATGCTTGAGAATTCAGGTGACTCCCTAGAAATTAGTGACCGCGGCTGGAATGTGACAGTTGGAGCAAAGCAAATCCTCACTTTCCGATTTAAGTGAGGATTAAAAATGGTTGCAAATGCAGATTTATGGCGTTACTTTGCCCCGGATTATGTCACCGCAAGGCAACGTTTTCTTGATGCGAGTGAAAAGGCAAACGTTGAACCAACTACACTTAGCTTGTCAGTTATAGGACCGTCTGAGGAGAGACTTTCGATTGATATTGTATATCTGGGTCCAGAGAAACCAAAGCGACTAATCATCCACACTAGTGGTGTTCATGGTGTAGAAGGTTTTCCAGGAAGTGCAGTTCAGGTCAGATTACTAGAAAGATGGGCCGAAGGTGACCTAACAGTTTCAGATGATACGGGATTAATCATTGCTCACGCTATCAATCCGTACGGGTTTGCATGGCTTCGTAGAGTAAATGAAAACAATGCTGATTTAAATCGAAATTTTTTACCAATAGGGGAAGAATATGTTGGCGAGCCAGAAAAATATCATGAGTTAGATGACTTGCTCAACCCTAGAACTTACAACACACCATTCGACTTTTTTAGAATTAAATCGGCATTTGTAATATTAAAAATGGGATTTAACGTTGCCAAGCAAACCATTGCAGAGGGTCAATATGAGCGCCCAAAGGCTCTACAATTTGGAGGTTCTGAATTATATGAGGGCCCTAGAAAGTGGGTTGGTTATTTGGAGAAAATTCTTCCATCCGTAAATAGAGTTGTTTGGGTTGATTTTCACACCGGTTTGGGGCCATTTGGAGTTGATTCATTACTGATTTCTGGAGATGATTCAGAAGAAGAACTTTCTCGACTCAAATCACATTATGGCGATACTGTCCAACCCAATGATCCAGACGCGGGAGTCGCTTACAGAATCAGAGGAGGGATGATGGATGGGGTGTCATCTAGGTGGCAAGACATTGATTGGACATTGATCACTCAAGAATTCGGGACTGTAAAACCATTGCAAGTAATAAAATCATTAAGAGCAGAAAATAGAATGACACACTGGTCAGCAATTGAGGAGAGAAAAAAGGTAAATTCTAGAGAGAGAAAAAATTTGGTTGAGGTTTTCAGCCCCTCTTCAGACAAATGGCGTTCCATGATAATGTCTAGAGGACTGAAACTAGTTGATCAAGCAATTGATGACTTAGGGTAATTCACGCCCGAGGTTTGATGGCTAACAGGGTATTCGGAAGAGCATGGCTCGCAAGGTTGTAGCCCGCGCTCCGGTACGGCTAGACTTCGCAGGTGGGTGGACAGATGTTGCTCCATATACTCACGACATGGGTGGCGAGGTAGTCAATCTAGCAATCAACAAATACGCCACTGCAACTCTTGAGATCGATGACAATGGTATCCTATCTGTTTCCTATACTTGCGAGGTCCCTGTTGGCTCTGGATTGGGCACAACAGGTGCAATCAATGTTGCACTGATGGGTGCGATTAAAGCACTTGAAGTGGATGACAGTGGTCGAAAAGCATTGGCAGAACAGGCCTTTCAATTTGAGTCGCTATTAGGAAATAAAGGTGGAAGGCAAGACCAGTGGGCAGCATCTCATGGTGGTTGGAACCACCTGATGTTCATGCAGGACTCTGTAGAGGAGATGCCGATATCACCAATTTCTTCAGCAACCAAGTGGTTGCAGCGCCAGTTAGTAGTTGTTAATTCCAATATTTCACATGTTTCAGGTGATTTGCATAAAGAAATTTGGCGACGGTATAATGATGGTGATGAAGAGGTAAAAGATGGCCTATTGACAATTCGTTTGGCTGCTAGGGGAATGGCAAAAGCGATTCAGCAGGATAGAAGGGACCAAGTGATTCAATATCTAAACGAAGTTTGTAAGGGGGTAGATTTACTTGATAAAGGACTTCATGAGCCTTTCTTGGAGGTAGTCGAACCTCTTATCCAATCAAAGGAAGTAATGGCTTGGAAAGCCCTCGGGGCTGGCGGGGGTGGTTGTGCTATGCTTCTTT
>CAYNXD010000078.1:0-15690 GCA_964401115.1 uncultured Candidatus Poseidoniales archaeon
GCTATCTGGCCTCAAGTTGCCAAAGTTTGATTCGTTGACTAGGGTGGCACTTTGATGGCCTGCAACTACGAAGGTCATATCTAATTGCCAAGTTAGCCTGTTATCTAGTTGTGAAGTGGCAATCAACGTTCCACTTAACCCCGTGCCTGATGAAATCATCTGTTCATCTGGGGGTACAAGTGTAATTCCCACCACTTTATTGGCACCAGTTTGTATATACCCAGAAGATGCTGATGGAGTCCCAGCAATTGAGCCTAGATTATCAAATCCTAGATGCCAACCTGCAGGAGCTAGAAGATCTAAATCCCAGCCTTGCGGCCCATTACCCTCATTGTACATTGTGATATCAAACGAGGTGTTCTCAACAGGTGAAACCACCATCTGATTGAAATTTCCAAATCGGAATCCTGACAAAATAGGAACATCCAATGTTAATGTAATAGGATAATCTATTCCATTATCAACATCCCTTCCAGTAACAGTAAATTGGTATATTCCTGGTTCCGGGGGTGCTGGATGTACCATCGTTAATCCTACAGGTTCTTGTTGAGAACCGTTGAGTGTAAATGTGGTTTGAGAAAAAGATTGGAACCAATCAAAGGACTGCCCATCACTCATTCTAATTGGCTTTTCAACACTTATAGTAGCATTTGTTTCAATAAGTGCAGTATTCTTAATTGACAAATTCCATTGAGCAATTGATGTAGTCGGACTACTGACTTGCCTAATTACAGAACCAGCGGTTACGCGCACACCTGGTTCAGTAACTCCAACAGTCTCAAGAAAAATATTGTTTGACTCGTCCAATTCATCAAAGGCATCGGTAGGATCTACTCTAATGATAATGTCATTGTTTCCATTTGATGTGGGTGTCCACTGCCAATTAAGCCCTCTAACCTCTCCTGGGCCAAGCGCAATTGTGTGAGTGGTTAGGGATTGCCCTCCAGCAGTAGCTCTTACAATCAAATCATCCATTGTTCTGCTACCCATATTGGTAACTTGAACACTGAAAGTAACTTCTTCGTTGACTTGAGTAATTGGGTCTGAAAGTAAAAACGACTGGGGGACAAAAGCAGCATCAGGAGATAGATCATCTACACCAGCACCACGTATAGCCAATGCATAGGTTTGCTCAGATTTCTGACCTCCGTGACGCACGTCTGAGACACTTACTGTCCATACACCTTTCTGTGCTTGATCAATCAAAACAACCTCTACGTTGTTCAAATCATCAGCTGAACCTCCTGTAACGGAGCGCCCGTTTTGGAAAACGTTTCCTAGATATGTCGTAGTACCATCTGGAGCTGTGACAACCAAATCCAAATCATTCTGCAATTGAGTTGATGACCAAGTACTTCCACGGTAATCTGACCAAGACAATACGACCTTGAGTTGTTGCCAACCATGTGTAAGATTGAAAGAGTAATCGCGTGTGTTCCCGCTACGCAAGAAATTACGGTCATCTACCCAAACTCCAGTATCACCAATTGTTGTGAGAGAACGTGCCAGATTTACTCTACCCCAACCTTCATCGTTGTTTGGAATATCTCTACTATCCATGTCTTCTGCACCAAGAATAAGAAGTGACTTTACTAGTGCTCCTTGTGGTTCTGGTCGTTGCGCCACCTCGGTGAGATATTCCCTAATTAGTGCTGAGGCACCTGCTGCGTTGGGGGCGGCCATCGAGGTTCCTGAATATTCCATATACCACTGACTACTCCATGTTGATGTAGAAATATCCGAAGCATCTTGAGAACGGCAAGACCTAACCCAAGACCCGGGGGCGCTTACATCGGGTTTGAGGCGACCATCGTCTGTGGGCCCGCGTGCGCTACTGGTTGCCATAGTGTCAGGTGCGCCACCACCACGGTTGTGATGGTTGCCGACTGCAATTTGATTCTTAGCTGTGGCAGGAGGTGAAATTGTACCAGCAGCATCACCATCATTCCCTGCAGAGAAAAGAACTGCTAAACCGTCGTATGACCAATACTGGTCGTAGTAATTGACCCTGTCATCGACATCTACGCTATCTGTTGTATATTGGCCAAAATTAGTATGTGCCCCCCATGAATTAGTGTGAATTCTAGCACCATTATCATAGGCAGCATTTAGAATGTAATTCATGCTAGGTGAGTAAAACTGACCATCACTATCCCTTTCCATTGCTTGAAAGTAAAGATTTGATTCTGGCGCAACACCAGCATATCCTCCCCTAGAGCCGTCTCCTAAGACCGTGCAAGCAACATGAGTCCCATGACCTGAATGGGTGTCTTCTGTAGACGAGTCGCCACTTACAACAGACACCACCCCATTGATTCTATTATTCATATCACCATGGTCTTGATCAATACCAGAATCTGCCACGGCAATAATTTGCCCACTTCCGTTAAGCTCTGTTCCAAACGCAGATATCACCGAAGAAACCTGCATATGACCCCTAGAATTGTCATTATGAAGTTCGAAGCCTGGAGGTAATCTAATCCAAGATACTGAGGGGTTTGATGCGATTTCAACAATGTTTTTGACATCTATAGTCCCTTCAAAACGACCCTCGTCAAGTACATCCGAAACCTCCATTCTAGATTCGACTGCATCACTAACACTCCATTCCCAATCACCCAATTTAATTTCACTAACTGGTGACCCATCACTGGAAGAACGCCAACCTTCAATCCTAACTGAAATGTCAATTTCATCTTTAATTGTAAGTATTTCATCTGATACAAACATAGCCAAAGGAACTGGATGAACCGCGACAACTGAGGACAATGATTTAAGCGCCTGCAAAGAAGCAGCATCTCCTTGAACAAAGAATCCTGAGGGGGGTATGTGTGCTCGAATTACGATGTCATTGATTGACAAAATTTCTTCTTGTGCTGGCCATAACCCCACTTCGCCATGTACAATCACCATTACGATATCAAATCTAGGTGTTGCAAAATTGTCAGGTAATTGATTATCTAATCTCAAGCCCCATTCGTCATAAATTCCTAATCTTGTGTCCGCTTGATTTAGACGCACACTCTCAATTCCTTCCGACAGAACTGAATTATCCAAACCCCTCACACTATTGGGGTCGGATTCTATCTTTGTGTATTCAATCTGAAGATTCTCGGGCCATATTTGAGATTGTTCAATTTGATTGTTAGGTTCAATAATAGAAAGTGGCATTAGCAACATCAATAGCAACATCAGAAGAGCATGGATGCGGTTTGACATGATGTCCCCTCTAGAGAGGGGACAACAGAGCCGCTATATCTGTTCGGGTTCTGAGAGTAGGTGTTGATTCAATCAACTTAACAATCGTTGATTCTTAGAACCAATGGCGTTCGGCTTTGTCTGTAAAATACTCACTAGTCCAATCACCAACATAATGGGTCCAAGTTTCTGTCAAATCTTCCCCCCCATAATATGAGTATTCCAATTCGATTGTTATATTGTATTGTGCCCAAACAGTAGCGCCACCAATTAGTAATTCTAAATCATCACCTGCAATAGAGGTGTGTGCGGGAATCTCAGAGCGATGAAAATAGGTAGAGTTCAGAATTTCACCATCTGCATCAGTGAAGAACACTTGTACGGTAACTTCCGAAATTGGTCTAGTGCCGTAGTTGTGCAATTCAACCAATACGACGTGGCCGGGTCCTGATTGCATGTATACGGTATCTACGCTTACGGCATCGCGAGGGACCACCCAAAATACAACAGCAAAGGTTGTGAAAATTAAGAATGCCATGAAAATTGATGCTATTACCACATTAATTGGAGTTACGACACGACTTACCTTTTCTCCAACAAGTCTCACTTTCTCAAGCGTCTCATGTGCAAGTTCAACCTCGTCCTTTGAGAATTTTTGACCTGCAACATCAACCAAATCATCCCCCTCGGAAATTTTCTCCTCCTGTAGTTCAGGGTCTTCAGGATCACCAACGAGGTTGAATACACCTTCTTCAGTTTCTTTCGTCATTGAATCACCTTAGAAAATAGAAAATAATAACGTGCAAGCTATTGTTGAAAGAGGTTCTGGGAAAAGCCAGTGGGTAGATGAGCTATCAAAACCTGGAACTGCATTTAATATCGTTAAATCGCTAGTTAGACCATTCACACCGAGAGTTGATGCTGAAGGGATGATGCTAGTAGTCTGAGCGTCAATTAAGACCGCCCTTGCATCAAATGTTTGACCCCCTAACTCCATTTGAACTCTGCTGGTGGCGGCAATCCTTCCACCCCGGACATCGCCGACTTCAACTATTGGATAAACATCCCCAATCCAATGAATTTCCATAGTTGCGCTTTGGAGGTTCTCGCCAATTGCTTCGATCTGTTGCATGTAAATCCCAGGTGAAGATGGCAAATCGGTTTGCTTAACATACAACCTACCGATTCCCCCATCGGATGATGATACTGAGATTCCGAAATTCTTGGTAGGGGCTATCGCAGCATGACTTGCCATATCCTCCGTGAGTAATAACATATCACCTCTAGTATTGACTGCTCTACCTGCAGCAGAGATGAATAAATCCATACCTCTTCCAGATGATGAATAGTCTAGAGTCGGCATTCCTTGGAAACTAGTATCTTTGGTAATATCGAAATTATAAGATGGCTCAACATCTAGAGTCATGGTCCCAGGTATTTCTCTTATGAAAACAGTCAGAGGCCACCATTCCCCATCTGCGAATACCTGCTGTTGCATCATCATAGAATCTACGCTTTTACCTTCAATTTGTTCGCCCTCTGGGACTGACATGGAAAGATAGACTCTTTGACCTAAAGCTGCGTTCAAATCCACCATTTTCGGAATACCATTTAGAAGTACTTCTGAACGTGTAGCACCTTCCCTGTCAAGCAACATTGCATGAACATAATCCAATCTGTGAGACATAATATAACGAGAAGTAAGCATGATTTCTGGTATTAGTAAATCATTAATTCGCTCCAAATCCATTTCAACTTCTAGCGAAGTTGTATCACCAACCTCAAGGCCCACCATTGTTAGAGCGAAATCCTGGCCTTCAAATCCTTTAATGTCGAAGATGAATTCCTCACGTATTGGAACCCAACCATCTAAATCAATTTCCACATGATATTTGTCCCGCACCGTCATATTTGTGTATTCAATGAACACATTTGTTTGAGGCGGTAAATCAGGTAACCAGGTCCTAAGATGGAATCCTGTCCTGTTTTCATGTTCTCCAGCGCGCATCGCAATACCATGTACCCATTCTGGCTCGTCAATATTCATGTCACCTTGACGTAAATCAGCAACAAGAGTAAATGGAGAAGATGTGTTTAATTCTATTCCTACAGAGAATGATTCTGAACTTGAACTGTTACCAGTTAAACTAGTAGCAAAGCCACTGAGAATATCATTAACACCCCTTCCAACATCGGAAAAACCTGCAAGGAAAAAGCCAACACCTGCTAGACCACTTTCAGTAGAAAGATTCGGCATTGCCAATTCATTTTCTTCATCTGATGGGGGAATAGAAACCTCAAGATTACTAGGTAATGGACTGATTAATATTTCACCATTTATTCCCATTGTTGGATCATCCCAGTCGGTTTCGTCCCTCATTAGCATACCAAGATTTTCTCCACCTTCGGACAACAATTTCACAGAAGGCATTCCATCTTTACCTGAAGCCCCTTCAATTGCTGGTTCTGAGTATTGAATTCCTTGAATTCCACTAATTCGAGCTGACATGGACGCTTCTTCAATATCCATGTCCTGCCAAAACATGAAATGGTCACCATCCATGGTTTTCATATCAGTTGCATTACCCATCTGAATAGTAATACTGCCAATAGGTACGTCCCCCTCCCAACTAATAGTGGAGCCGGTTTCCATGGTAAAATTCTGAGGAAACTGCTCTATCAAAACAACCTGTCTTTGTTCCCCAGAAGCACCACAATAGAGGATTTCACTCAAACCTGAGTCACTATTCCAAGTGACATTATCTTCAGCCATTATCAAATCAAGAACTGATGGTTGATTTGATAGCGAAACTGTTTGGAAAGTGTTTGTTGTTAACTCATTAGAATCATGCTCCAAGTAGATGAAACGAAGTGAATCTCCTCCGACACTACGTAGGGAAATTATTTGCTCATCTGCAAATGTGTCATCAATGATATGAATTGATTTCAAGCCATTGTGTTCGATACTAACAGATACTGGAACTAACGGCTCTACCATTCCTTCTCTACCATTTACGAAATCAAGACCCTTGTCTTTTGCCATAATTATGTGAGAACCATTAGTGGTGGGGTGAGAACTAGAGCCAAGTTCAATGTGAGCCATCCCAAGAGCCATCAACTCACGATCTGCTGCAATCGATGTATAGAAATCGAGAAGGATTTGGCCCCCAGTTCCAGTACCATCACCATCTCCTCCAACAATATTAACAATGGCTTCTGGAATACTATTCACGATGTTACCTATATCTATGAAAACATCCACTAAGTTAAGGATCGTTGCATCAAGAAGTGCTGAAATTGGATCTGCCTGTGTATTATCAACTGTCCCTTCAGCAGGTGAGCCACCCCCTAACATAAAACTGCCTTGCAAAACCATTCCTGTTGGTAGATCCCGGGCTGAGATATGCAATCTCCTGTGATCATCAATTGAGCCGGAACGTTGGAACCAAGAGGTGTATTCAATTTCTTTAACTGATTCAGTCGCGAAAATAACAATCAGTGTATTTGGAGGATTAGTAGGATCGACTGGTAAAGAAGAGTCCTGATTATTAGGAGTTGAATCTTTACTGAAATTCTTGATGGCTAGAATCATTGAAAGCCTCTCAGGCATTTGACCTGGAAGTTCCGGGGATGACTCGCTTCCCAACATACGGAAAATTCGTTGAATGTGATTTTGAGGAAGTTCTCCTGAAGGCATCCCCCGTAACCAGCCGATAGAGTCTGTGATGTTTCCAAATGGCTCACCTGGTGCAGAAACCTGATTTGAACGGTTTTCGTGGAAATGTATGTGTAAATCTGTACGCTCATCTGCATAATACTCAATCGTATCTAGGCCACCTTCTCCCGTCATTCCAAACGAGGTTGTCAGAATGTCATCATTGCGTAAAACCAAATCAATTACTGAAGGTAAAACAACAGATTCTTCCACCGGATGAATTCCTAAATCAATATATGCAAATTCTAACGCTTCTTTTTCACCGGCGTTTGCGGGCGCGTTAAAATGGACATAACCAAATCCAACACCTACGGTACAACGGTGTTGAGATGAAGGGGCATCATGCATGGTTGCAGCATTGTAATCATTTGGACAATCCGTTTGCCCTACATTGTCAATGTGAATCGCATATGGGGCTGCAACTGACGCTATGCTAATTCCAGCCTCATCAATTGGGCCAGTAATTAGACCTGTTAATGCAAGGATGAACGAAGTTGTAGCTCCTGATATATCAAACCAAAATCTTTCAAGACCTACCTCTAAACTAAAATCCTTCGGGGGCATTGTAAATCTACTATCTATTACCCAAACATAGCTCTCACCTTCCCCTAGTGGATTTATTGAATATGCAAATTGTTTCATCAAAGAGACTTCTAGGTACTCGATATGATCCCAAACCGTATCTTCTTCATCTATTGCTTTGACAGTGAATTCAATAGTTGGTTCCACCCAAAGAGTAGTTGGTGGGTTTCCTTCAGTACCCCAACCATTACTTTCTGATGGGTCAACTGTCAATCCTACTTCAATTTCCTCTGTGTTATCATTGTCAATAGAAATCTGATGTAAGAGTGGGTTATTGCCTGTTAAAAGTCCAATCAAGCCACCAGCGAAAAGCGCACTTTCTGCAAAATCTACTTCTTCATAATGATCGTACTCTTCGCCAGTATCAGTCTTAAAATGGGTCCAAATAACAAAATTATCCGCGGTTAGTAATGTTCCCCAAATATTGTTAGCCCACTCTGGTGGATGCTCTTCAGGGTTTAGGACCATATTGTAAGGAGTAGGATGTACTGCCTCAGGAGGGGTTGTATTCACCATTTGCAAGTTATTGAGGTTTTCATTTATCCTCCCTAGCGGGTCGCCACTATCTGTTACTCTCTCTTCCAACCTCAATTGATCAAGTGCAGTATTGGCCGAATTTTCAACGGTGGGATCTCCGATCATATTGACTCTGTTATCCAATACTTCGTCGAGTTGAGAAAGAATACCAAAATCTTCCACATTGACCTGTAATTCAGCCGATACTACACCAATCGGCGCCAATAATGGTAGTAGCATAATTAAAGTGATCAAAATCCCCATTTTTGAGTCCCTAGTGCGAGGTCCCGCAACCAGTAATCTGACGCCGGCCTCCTCCATGTTGTCATTTATCAACTCATATCGCTTGAAAGATTTGGTTCTTTGATTCAAAATCGAGTGTTTTCATGGCTATATGTATGGAGCCATTATTTCTCGTCCTCGTAGAGGACGATATAATCAAAGTTGTAGCCTAATCCTCTGCTCGCACTTCGGGCAAGCAACAAGAGCTTCATCCATACTGGTGGGCATATCAACTGCAAACATCTGCTCACATGCTGGACAAGATGCCTTGACTGTTGTCACATTTTCTCCACTCGGTTCTACCTTTGGTTCTGGTTCGGAGATTAGTGGTTCTGAAACTTGAGGAGTGGTTTGACTTGTAATTGGGGAACCTGCTGAATCAGGCAGAACAATGCCTGAGGATTGCTTAGCCACCTTGGCCCCACTGGTTGTTGAAGCCTTCTTAGATGGTGTAATTTCTTGTTTAGTAGTGGATTCCGATTTATCATCCCTTTTTCTCAGGAAATCAAGATCATCAAGGATAGGGTCTTTTTCCTCTACTGATTCTTTGTCATCATCAACAAATGAATCTAGCATATCTGCTGAGACACTGACTTGACCGTAATCTGAACCAGCCAAAGATGCGATACTGTCGCCACCACCATAACTTTGCGTCCCAGTAGTTGCATACATCAACAATTGATCTTCTCGCTCAGGCTCTGGCTGCTCAGATTCTTCCTCCTCTGCTGCTTGCTCTAGGGCAAGCGCTTCTCTGGCTAAATTTTTGTTTCGAATTCTCCATGCAAACCATCCCCCACCACCAAGTATTGCTAAAATCAAAATTACTATTACAGGGATTAAGCCATTAAAATTGGAAGATGAACCACTAGCTGAAGCGGGATCTACCTCAACGTCTATTAGATGCTGAACAGTCTTTGAGAGATTTGCATCATTTGTTACTGTGCATGTAACATAAGTCGGCTTTGAGATTGTAAATGTCCAAGAAACTGATGTTCCAGTCGCTTGTTCATCGTTCCCAGTCACACCATCTAAATCGGAATCTACCTCTTTATCAAAGTCCCATGTATATCGAAGAGTGCTTGATTCAGGATCACTGGCTGCAACTGTAAATGTCACCAATTGCCCTTCTATTACTGAAGATACTGCAGCAATTTCTCCCACTATTGGTTTTGTACCATCCCTTATTAGAACTGTAACACTGGCAGTTGCAATATTATTGGCTGAATCTACAACAGTCAATTCTACAGTGTGATTCCCTGTAACATTTAGAGAATGAGTAAACGTAGATTTGCTGGTATTGAATGACGATACAAGATTACCATCTACTCTCCATTCCTCACGAGAAATTTCCCAATTATCCTTAGATGTTGATGTCAAAGAAAAAGACGAACCTACATCTCTCTGCCAAGTATCTGAACCTAAAATGGATGCATTAGGACTTGTAGAATCTGCAATAATTACCGGGATGGTACCGTTACTACTTCTGCCATCAGGACCATGAATTGTAGCCATAACCGTTTGATTGCCTGGACTTGAGAAAAATGTTGTTACATATGCCCCTGTTTCATCGGTGTTACCATCACCGTCAAAATCCCATTCTGTTTGAGAAAAATCTACCTGATTAGAAAGATTTGGCGTGGAGTTAACATTGAAACTAACGGATTCCGCCACATCAACATCTTGTAAATCATTGGTGCTGGAAATTGTTGGAGATAATACTGGTAATAGAGTCACTGAAACTGTAATCTTTAGCTCGCTAGAACCATCTCCACCCCCAGTCGGACCCGCTTCGTTATCTAGGAATAGATAAAGTGGCTGGCCGCTTAAATCGGAAGTTACAATCCAAGGTTGTGTGGTTGCGGAAGATATCGATAACATTTGTGTCCCAGGAACCCAAAATGAACCACCACCACCCATCAAATACGTGTCTTTCTGTGATTCTGTTAAAATGAATAAATCTCCAGCCCCAGATAATGGAAGAGCAGTAATAGAAATTTGAGTTCCTGCATCAAGAGTTAGTGATTCTGGACCGAGAAGTGCCAAATGACTACCTGGTGCAAGAACTTGTAGCGAGTCCATTAGATTCCAGTATGTAGAAATTGGGAAAGTAACTGAAATAGAAATATTGGATTCTGCTCCGCCTTGAGCGCCTTCCCCGCCATCACCGTTGTGATTTAGATTATCGAGAATGAGATACCATGTAGTTTCTGTACGATCATCTGGAACTTGCCAATGCCATTCAGCATCACCAAAAAGTGACTCGACGGATGCATCCCCTTCCCAAATAGAATCTGTTCTGTAAGACTGGCCATTGAGATAAGTGCCCACAGAGTTTGCAGCAAAGATGAGAATATCTGCGGAGTTCCCAGCAATTGAAGCATCAATCGATACTAGAGAACCTGGAGCTAGGCTGCCCAATGAAACCTGCAAACAGGTTTGATCCGCTAGATTAACCAATGGAGGAAGACTAGTCACCCCAGTTGCTTGGCAGGGTGGATCTTTAGGGCCAGCATTGTATATTGAATCTGGAAAATCTATGGATTCAATATTTGCTATTGGTGCAAGTGATCCTAATAGCATCAAAAGGGCAAATGACACTGCAATACTCAATCGCATTAGAAAACGGCGTTACTGTTCTCCATTTCAATAGTACACCCTTCGGGTGTGTGATAAAAATATCAAAATTCGTATTTTTTCCAGTCTTCATCTCTTCTATTCATAGAGACTACACCTTCTTTTGAAACTGTGAAAATATCACCATCTTTACAAGCAATTGAGCATTTATGCAATTGTTTAGCTTCTTCTTGAACTAAATTTATGTCGTCTATTCTGGAACTGTAATGGGTCAGTGCTAGTACTTTGGATTTCGAAATGCTGGCATGACGGGCAGCATCGAGAGATGTTGAGTGATTCCACATCTTCGCTTTATCCTCATTAGCAATCAGATGGGTCGCTTCGTGAACAAGAATATCAGGTGATGTTGAAAGTTGAGAAAAAGCAACTACTTCACCAGTAGTGTCCCCTGAAATTAATATTGAGCGAGATTCTGGTATCTCACCCCTAAAATCGCTCGCAATTAGTTCCCCTGAAGGTGTCACGATATCCGAACCATTTGCTAATTCTCTAATCTGATCATTTGACAAATTCAATTCGTCTGCTTTAGCGCGGTTGAATTTTCCGTGGGTAACAGCATTAGAAATCAACCATCCACAAGATGGTATTCCATGATTTGTTGGTATGATAGTTAACAAAACACCGTCAAGTGGTTGTACGGGGCTGGTAAAAGGCGAATCCTCACTAATGGGGACTAAAACCCAATCAATTGGGTAACCAAAATCACCATCCTTACCACCAAGAATATTCCATTGATGGAACAAAATTGCGAAATCCGAGGAATCTATCCCGCTATCCAACTCTGGAGCAACTCCAGGATTTTCTGCAGCCCATTCAATCGCCTCCATACTAGATGGTGCAATTATGGTCAATGGTTCAGTACGGCCATCGAGAGCCATTGTTTGCAACATGGGCAAAAGTCCCCAACAGTGATCAAGGTGAGCATGTGTGAACAATATTGTTCGTAACTTTGCCATTTTACTGCGCTTCTGCAAATCACTTTTTTTTAGAGATGCGTTATGACTCACAAGACGGTTTTGCATCCCTTCTCCACAATCAACGAGTAAGGCCCCACCTGGTGTCATGACATATGATCCTGAAACTGAACGCCCATGGGCAAAGCGAGCAGAAGATGTACCTAAAATATGCAATTCAAACATGGCGCCCGAATAGGCCGAGGGGCTCACCCCTCATCAAGGGTTCATGGCAGTAGATTCTGGAATTGGCGTGGGCGGGAACCATCGTAAAATCACTATATCTTCTATTCCTCGGACCCAATGCCAAGGAACTGCAACATGAACCCCCCCTGCTACAAGTTCCTCCGAACAGTCTACGACAAAGAGGTGACTAGTTGTCCAATGATCTACTTCCACAACTGTATCATGAACGACTCCAAGCTTCCTGCCATCAGGAAGAAACACAGGCAGCCCGCGCAAAGTTGTGATTAACGCCTCTGCCATTGGGAGCCCATCGGAATGTCATGGTCAATCAAAGTTAGCCATAAATTAGGCTAAACAAGGTTATTTGCCACGGTTTAGGTTTGCAGCGAGACTTGGGCGTAGTTTCTCAGCGCCCTTGCCCTTGTTGCGTAATCCTCTACCACGCTTACCTGCGCTAGTCTTGCCACGATGAGCTCTGCCTCTGTGGCTGCTTCCAGTAATCCAACCGAGTTGTTTGTCTGCCTGTATTGATGGGTGATTTGGATCTACCAATATCACTTCGTAGAATTTTTGTTTTCCATCTTGACCCACCCAATAGGAGTTTAGGACTTCCATGTTTGGGTACTTCTTACCCACGCGCTCCTCGGCCAGACGCTGAGTAGACTTCGCCATGGTAATTTTTCGCATTCCCATCTTACTTGGCTTCCTCTTTGCGTTAATCTTTGACTTACGTAGGCCACCGCGTCTAATTCTAGTTCTAACAACAGTTACACCCTGCTTGGCTTTGTAACCTACACGGCGCGCCGCATCTATACGAGTGGGCTTTGCAATTCGCTGAAAAACAGGTTCCCGGCGCCATTGAGTCATACGCTGACGACGATATTCGGAAGGGAGGTTTTCCTTAGGCCTCTTCCATGTCTCGCGAAGTTTTTGAGATATGCCACCAGCCATATAGAACCCTCAAAGGCGAGTCGCCGACCTACTGCCCCTTTATCAGCGAACCGGTATTCATTTACAGATAATTTACGCTGAACAACTAACTCTGTGAGGTGATAATGTCGAATGAACAGCGGAAGATGAATGATTATCAATAATGCCTGACTGGGAGCATAGCCCCCAGCCAGACGTGTTTGCTTGTCTTTGTTTATTTAGTTCTGGCCACCGACCATTGGCGGCATTACCCTAACAGTACCAACCTCGGCCCAATCTGCGGCTTCAAGTTCTGAAGGCTGCACTAGCCTGTTCCCCGTGAATACCCAGGCGCCATCGTTTTGATTGATGACATCCAATGTTTCAGCTTTGGTTAGTTCCATCTCAGTGTGCCCAGAAAGGTCTGCGATATGTACTAAAGTTCTAATTTCGGAATCCATGTGTTTTCTCACCTCCTTATTTCATCAAATTCGCTAACACTACATAAACGAATTATTCGAACTATATTAAGCACTAATCAGCTTAGTGGAATTCTGAGGATATCAGTTAATCAAAACGCTGGAATCCAAATCGGCTTCCAGCATCTTTCTCACCTGCCAATCCAAGAGCCTCGCCAAGCCGGTCAGCATTCATCTGCTCCTCAAGTAATCTGTCCCGGGCAACGCCAGTAATTATTGCCATGACTTTGATTGTATCACCAAACCCTGGGTCTTGTCTAGCACCCATTATGACGTTCGCATCAGATGAAATACGACTGGTCATTAAGTCAACTACTTGACTTGCTTGTTCTAGTGTCATATATGGCCCACCAGTTACATGGATTAGAGCCCCTGTAGCACCACCTACATCTATGTCGAGAAGTGGATGATTCATTGCTTCATGTACAACCTCTTCGGGACCTCGGTCTGATTCACCATATAGCATCATAGTAACACCGCCGTCCTCCATGATTGTTCGGACATCAGCGTAGTCTAGATTAATTAGGCTTGGAAGTGTTATTGTCTCGGTAATTCCTTTGACTATTTCTGCAATTAATTGATCCATAATGCTGAAGGCTTCGTCAAGAGGAAGATTTGGCACATAATGTAGCAATCTATTGTTATCTAAAACCAGAACCGCATCACATGTCTTACGTAATTGCTCCAATCCTTCCAAAGCCCTCTTCATTCTCTGACGCCTCTCTACATGGAAAGGTGTAGTTACTATAGCAACCACGAGAGCTCCTGCTCGCTTTGCTTCATCAGCAACAACAGGTGCAATTCCAGTTCCGGTACCTCCACCGAGACCGGCGGTGATGAAAACAAGATCAGCATTATGAACAATCTTAGAAATTACATCCCTACCAGCTTCTGCACATTTTCGACCCATTGAAGGATCTCCACCAGCACCCAAACCTCTAGTTATATGACGTCCAACCAATAATTTCTGCATTGCTCGAGTGTGATCCAAATGTTGCTTGTCAGTATTGATGGCAACTGTTACAGCCCCTTCTACTCCTAAGTGAGTAATGCGATTCATCGTGTTATTTCCACTTCCCCCACATCCACAAATTAACAGTCTTGGATTAGGGACGCCATATGCATTTAATTCGTCACCCACAAGAGTTGTGGCTGGACCCACATCTACATCCTTTCTCAACTCATCGACAATTCCACTATAGTCGGGTTCCCCCGTTACGCTTTGTCCCCCATCCATGGACTCCACCTTGTGCACTACCTACGAACACCATTCGCTTCTTCAAAGGTATAAACGGTTGTCGGTCTTTGATAGCCCCTGCAGGGCGATTTTTCAACCCCTCAATTATGCCACGGGTGGCAATACTAAGATGAATGAAAAATCGTATCAACTGCTTTCATGAGTGGTTTGTGCTCAATAATTTCTAGAAATAGTCAAATGAAAGTGGCCGCTCGGTGGCTTGCCCGTGCTTAACTCAGTTGGCAGAGTGCCTGACTGTAGACTAGAATACAAACGGTTGAATTGGCAGCCATCAGGATGTCCCCGGTTCACGTCCGGGAGCGCGGACCAATTAACTACCTAGAATTGTGGGTATATGCAATAACCCACTTGCATTTTCATTGTATGGCGAGTGTTTAACAGGATGATAGAAAGGGGCCGTTCATGGCAGGGAGGTCACGGTTTCGAATTGGGAAAAAATCTCTGCTCGCTGTTTTATTGGCCCTATTCTTCATGCTCCCTGGTTGCCTAGAGCAAGCGAACGCTGTTTCTGAATCTCAGGAAGTTGATGAAGGACCCATTACACTCGAGGTATGGCACACATTTGCTGCTGAAAGCAAGGAGGAGGAGACTTTTACAAAAGCTGTAAGAAATTTTGAGGACGTTCATCCAAACATCACTGTTGAAATCACAATGGTACCTTTTGGCAATGCTGATCAATTGTTCATGACCGCAGCACAGGGGGGACAAGCTCCAGATTTGATGAGATTGTCAAGCGATCAATTGGGGTCAATTGGAGAGGGGAGAGTTGATGGTTATCCCTTACTAGAAGATTTACGACCGCATCTCACTCCTGTAGAGCGTGCTCAATTTGATGAACGGGCTCTTGATGCCATGCGTTATGGGGATGCCTTGTATGGAGTTCCAGCAAGTCAAGATTGTTTATCTCTAATTTACAACAAAGATCTGTTTGATGCAAGAGGTCTAGATTATCCCGATGAGGCATGGGATGAGGCGGAT
>CAYNXD010000079.1:0-12641 GCA_964401115.1 uncultured Candidatus Poseidoniales archaeon
CTCAGCAGTCCAATCTTCCTTGGATGATGCAGCTTTCACTTCAGTTCCGGTTCCTTCGGGCGAGGGGGATATTTCTGAACGCCTTTCTGAATTGGAAGCAAGACGTCAGGCCCTATCGGAAGAGAAGAGATTACTACAAGATGAGCTGGATGCATGGGGGAGCAACAACGGTACAATTTTGCAAGGGGGTGTTGAACTCCTTGAAAGGGACATGTCATTAGCACTTGGTCCAGTAAGGGTTGCAACTACCGAGCACACGTTTGTAATCGATGGCTGGGTCGAAACCTCTCGTGCAGATGAAGTGAGGTTAGCACTATCTGAAACATGTTTGCACATAGAGATTGAACCATTCAAGATAGTTCCAGGTGGTGGTGGTCATGGTCATCATGGGCCAGAGTTGGAGATGCCACCGATTAAGTTCGCCAATCGTAATGCTAGCAAACCCATGGAACTGATTACTGATTTAATGGGCAGGCCATCCTATGGTAAGGTCGATCCAACATTGTTCATGTTCTTCACATATCCTCTTTTCTTTGGTCTAATGTTGGGGGACATGGCATACGGTTTTGTTACAATGGGAATTGGATATGCCCTCTACCGTGCCAAGGGGCACGATGAAACAATGAAGCTAGCATCTAAGTTCTTGATGTACATCGGTTTTGCCACAGTAGTTTTCGGTTACATATACGGCGAATTCGCAGGATTTGAGATATTACCTCATGGTCATTGCGATATTGATGCAATAGTGGGAGCTCATGCTTGCCATGAAGCGGGTGGGCACTGGCATTGGGTTGCATCTGAGGCTCCCGCATGGTCTGCCTGGCCAACATTATTCTACCCCAACGGCGGTGAATTTCACTGGTCTACACACGAATTGAGTATTTTTGCATTCGCAGGAGTCGAACATGGCCTTCCTTTCGGTTTGACCCTATCATATCCATTCCACAGAGTAACCATGGCATCTGCGGGTGGAAATCTTGAAGATTTAATTCTTCTAACAATCTACATGGGTGTGTTCCATACTTTGCTAGGTCTTACCTTAGGAATCCGTGATTCTTGGATATACGGTGATTCACATGGGAATGTTGGCCCAGCAGTTGCTTTCTTTGACAAGGGTTCATGGATTGCCATTTTGGTGGGCGGATTCTTGTTTGCTTATGCCTTCTTGGGCCTAAAAGGGGATCACGGACAAGGTTATCTCGACTTCCTTTCGCAAATGCAACTAATTGGTGGAGTTATAGCAGGAATAGGAGTTTTAATGCTGATTTACGCATCTTATGCTTATCATGGAATGCCTCCAGCAATCGCTGCCATGCTCGGAACAATTGAAGGGATTGGAATGATGTCAACAGTAGTATCCTATGTTCGTCTATTCGCAGTAGGGATTGTAGGAGTTAAGATTGCTGAGACAGGTAATCACATGTTATATGGGCACATGGAAGACGGTCATGGCACAGGGATTGTGGGGGTAATTTCAGATTTATCTCATCATGATGTTAGTGGATTTATTCTAGCAGCAATTTTACTTCCGATGATTCTTCCGTTTGTCCTCAAGGCTCTAAAATTAGAAATTCCACAACTTGGATTCATGAAACAACTTATTCTAGGATTTGTTGTATCCGGGGGTCTTGGTTTTGTATTCGGAGTAGGGAGTAGCATCTTCCTGCTAATCACACTATTCATTGGTTGGTTCGTTGTCCAAGGCTTCGCTTGGATGCTTGGTGTAATCAGCCCAAATATTCACGCCGCGCGGCTTCACCTTGTTGAGTGGATGAAGCAATTCTATGAGGCGGTTGGTGAGAAGTTCTCACCGTTTGGTTTTACAGCTCGTGCTGTGGAGGTCGAGTAATCAGATATCAGATTCCTATGCAATGCATGGAAAAAATGGAGTGGAAAAAATATGAAAATAAATATGGTAAGAGGAATGCGAATGTTGCTCGTATTAATGAGCATCAGCCTGATAGCAGGGGTGGCTAGTGCAGCTACCGCTGATGAGATAGCAGAAAGCGATACTTTGGCTAAGTTAGGTGCAGGGATTGCACTTGCTGGTTGTGGTATTGGAACAGGTATTAGCCAGGGACCGATTGGGGCGGCGGCAGTTGGAATGATTGCAGAAGACGGCTCAAAATTCGGTACTGGTTTGCTGTTCACAGTTCTGCCTGAAACGGTTGTATTGTTCGGATTCCTTGCAATGTTCCTGTTGTGAGCAGAGTGAGAATGGAGACTTGAGGAGGATTCTGAGATGACGCTAGAAGCGTTGGCCAGCGAAATCGCCACTGCGGCGAAGAAGGAGGCCAAGGGAATAACCGACGCAGCCAAGGCTGAAGCCAAGGAAATTCTCGATGAAGCGAAAGCTGAAGTGAAATCACTAGGCGAGGATATCCAATCACGGGCCGAGCGTGAATGCGCCCAAATTAAGACAGAAACAGTGGCCAGTGCTAGACAGGCTAACCAAAAGACAGAACTCATAGCTAGAAGAGAAGAGTTGGATGCTACTTGGGAGGCAATGCTAGAATTGGTTGGCTCTTCCAGTCTAAAAGGCAGGGCGGGTTTGATTAAAGCATTGGTCAATATAGCAACTGATGAAGCAGAAAAGGGTATGGTATTACGTCCAGTTAGTATCGATCGCCCAGCATTGGAGAAGTCTTCATCTGGCTTTGATTTCGGAAGTGATGTGGATGGTCTAGGCGGTTTTGTACTAGAATCAAAGGATGGCTCAGTTGTTCTCGATTACCGTTTCGATGGTAGGCTGGAAGAGACTTGGAAATCGTCGCTTTCTTCAGTGACTTCAGTGCTATTTGGAGATAATTAGGAAAAGGTCGGTAATCTATGGCAACTGTATCACATGGTAAATCCAATTGGGAAAATGCCTCAGCGCGCAGTAAGGCGCGCAAGGCTAACCTGATTGATTCTACACAAATGCGACAACTAGCGATGCAGGAGCCCGATGCCATAGCATCTAGCATCGCTGAAATGGGGTACCGGACTGAGATGGATTTGTATGCAGATCGCCTCAGTGGTGCAGACCTTGTTGAGGCAGCACTTAACCACAATTTGGATAGAGATTTACAACAGGTGCTTGGATTTTGTCAAGGTCACCTAAAGGATTTGGTATCAATTTACGTTGAAAGATATGACTATCAAAAGGTAAAAACATCTCTCAGAGCAATTCGTAGCGGGGTATCTGATGAGATGCTATCTAGTCAAGTCCTAGCTGAGGAAAATGAGGCCAACACTCAATGGTTGGAATTTGTTAGAAATTCAAGCACGCTATCAGAAGCAGTTTCCGCACTTGCTGGAACTAAATTTGGCAAGGCAGTTACTTCTGTTGAAGATAGTGACAACCTGATGGAGTTAGAGGACTCTCTTGATAGGCAATATTATCGTGACGCGACCGAAAAATTACGTGCTGGGGGAATTAGTCACCCACAATTACTTCGATATTTACGAATTGAAATTGACCATCGCAACGTGATTAATTTGTTCCGCGCACTTAAGCAAGGTCTTCCATCTGAAGAAAGGAACCGATTGCTACTAGATGGGGGTTATGCCTTGAATTCGAATAATTTACGTCAGGCTGCCGAAGCAGAAACCGAGGAGGCTTTGATAGAGATTCTTAGGAGAGCACAAAATTTTGAAGATACTGGTTTCGATGATGCCCTTACAGAATCTCGGGAAAAGGGAACACTTGATCCCATAGTAAGTATCCTTTCCAATCAACGAATTAACATGCTAAACAGAATGGCTACTATGCACCCACTCACAGCTTTCCCAGTGATTAATTATGTTGAACGAAAGGCCTGTGAGGTAGCTAATCTAAGAATGATTATTCGTGGTAGGGCAGCAGGTCTTTCCGATGAAGTAATAGAAGCACATTTGAGAATTTGAGGAGGTTTAGGTATGGAGATTGCAGTAGTTGGCACCCAAACATTCACTCTCGGATTCCAACTTGCGGGAGTGACTCGCATTCTAAATCCAAACAATGAGGAGGAGATGCAGAAAGATTTGCGCCAACTTCTCAATGATAAGGAGGTGGGTATCGTTGTTATTGATGCATCCGACCTCCAAAAAATGCCCGACAGGCTTCGCATCCAGCTGTCGGATAGCATTTCTCCGACGTTCCTAGGCATCGGCACCGAGCAGGATAACACCCTGCGGGAGCAGATTAAGAGTGCCATAGGCGTTGATCTCTGGAAGTGAAATTCAAAAAATATAAGGAAGTGAAAAAATGAGCGAAAATGGACAAATATACAGAATATCTGGGCCGGTAGTTACGGCAATTGGCTTAGATTCGAAAATGTACGATGTGGTGCGAGTTGGAGACGAAGGTTTGATGGGGGAAGTCATCGAATTACACGGCGACAAAGCGGTTATTCAGGTGTACGAAGACACCTCCGGTGTCCGGCCTGGTGAGCCTGTGGTCAACACAGGCCTTACTTTGGCGGTACAACTGGGACCTGGTTTGCTGACCCAGATTTATGATGGGATCCAACGCCCACTACCTGTAATGCAGGAGAAGATGGGTACTTTCATCACTAGGGGGGTCGATGCAGATGGACTTGATCAAGAGAGGAAGTGGACTTTTGAGCCAATTGCTAAAAAGGGTGACAAGGTTGAATCAGGGCAAACAATTGGAACGGTTCAGGAAACTGAAACAATTGCCCACAAAATCATGATTCCTCCAAAAATGAGTGGTACAATTAAGAGCATCAAAGGTGGTGATTTCACAGTATCTGAGACAGTTTGTACCTTAGATGATGGTACAGAGATTGCAATGATGCAGCGCTGGCCAGTTCGTGCGCCTCGCCCTTACCGGCAGAAGTACGCTCCAGACACTCCATTGGTTACAGGAATGAGAATTCTAGATTTCCTATTCCCTCTGGCAAAGGGGGGTGCGGCAGGAATTCCAGGACCATTCGGTTCAGGTAAAACTGTGACACAGCAATCTCTTGCAAAGTATTCAGATGCACAAATCGTGGTCTACATTGGCTGCGGTGAGCGTGGGAACGAGATGACGGAAGTTCTAGACGAGTTCCCAGAACTTATTGATCCAAATACTGGTAAGCCACTAATGAATAGGACCGTCATGATTGCAAATACATCTAACATGCCTGTGGCTGCTAGAGAAGCATCTGTTTACACCGGAATCACAATCGCCGAGTACTTCCGTGATATGGGATACGATGTTGCTTTGATGGCTGATTCTACAAGTCGTTGGGCAGAAGCAATGCGTGAGATATCATCCCGACTTGAAGAGATGCCAGGTGAGGAGGGTTACCCTGCTTACCTATCCAGTAGATTAGCAGAGTTCTATGAGCGAGCAGGCCGTGTTGAGACGCTTGAGGGCGAGGATGGTTCGGTAACTGTGATTGGTGCGGTCTCTCCTCCTGGCGGGGATATTTCAGAGCCAGTAAGCCAAGGTACTCTTCGAATTGTGAAGGTTTTCTGGGGTCTTGATGCACCTCTCGCGAGGCAGCGTCACTTCCCAGCTATTAACTGGCTAAATTCCTATTCTCTATATCCACAGTCTCTTGATCAGTGGTTTAAGGATAACATTGCTGCGGACTTCCCGCAAATCAGGACAGAAATCAGCAGTTTGCTTCAAGTCGAGGCAGAGTTACAAGAGATTGTACAACTGGTTGGTTCCGATGCATTGCCGATAGATCAACAGTTGACTCTAGAGGTTGCAAGAATGATTCGCGAATATTTCTTGCAGCAGAATGCATTCCACGACGTTGATGCCTATACTGGTGTTGAACAGCAATATCATATGGCAAAGGCAATTCTGACTTTCCAGAATGAAGCAAAGACAGCAATTGAAGCTGGAGGGCTGCTTGAGGATGTTGTTAACGTTCCCGCCCGTAGCGATTTAATGCGAGCTCGATTTGAAGGGGAATATCTCAGTAGAATAGAAGGATTAGTGGATGAAATGACGAAACAGATTGCCGCGGCTGCGGAGGAGAATTAGGGGGGATTAAAATGGCAGGAAAAGAATACAGAACAATTACAGATGTTAAGGGGCCTCTAGTGTTCCTAGACAAGACAGAACCAGTGGCATTCGGAGAGATTGTTCAATTACGTCTCAACGATGGTAGCATGAAGAATGGACAAGTTCTCGATACCAGCGACGATTTGGTTGTTGTGCAAGTTTTCGAAGGAACTGCAGGTGTTGATAGAGCAACGGGTGTTAAGTTTCTAGGAGATGTTTTCAAATTACCAGTTAGTAAGTCCCTTGTTGGAAGAATTCTTGATGGAGCTGGAAGGCCTCGTGATGGGGGTCCAGAAATTGTAGCAGAATCAGATGCCGACATCATTGGGGCGGCAATTAACCCCTATGCAAGGCAGAGTCCTCACGATTTCATTCAGACAGGAATTAGTGCTATTGATTGTTGTACTACACTTGTGAGGGGGCAGAAATTGCCAATTTTTAGTGCATCTGGTCTCCCACACAATGATATTGCTCTACAGATCGCTCGCCAGGCAAAATTGACCGCAAGCGATGAGCAGTTCATTGTGGTGTTTTGCGCAATGGGGATTACAGCAGAAGAGTACAATTTCTTCCGAAGTGACCTAGAAAGAACTGGGGCTCTAGAAAATGCGCTTCTTTTCGTAAATCTAGCAGACGACCCTGCTGTTGAGAGGCTAATTACACCGAGGCTTGCTCTTACTGCAGCAGAATATCTCGCTTTCGAGCAAGATTACCACGTTCTTGTTATCTACACAGACGTCACGAACTATTGCGATGCATTGAGACAAATTGGGGCCGCTCGTGAAGAGGTACCTGGTAGGCGTGGTTACCCTGGTTACATGTACACTGACTTAGCGATGCTTTACGAAAGAGCTGGATTAGTTAAGGGGAAGAAGGGTTCGATTACTCAATTCCCTATTCTGACCATGCCTGGTGACGACATAACTCATCCAATTCCGGATCTTTCTGGATATATTACAGAAGGCCAAATTGTTATTTCTCGTGAATTGCATGGGAGTGGAATTTATCCACCAATTAACGTTCTTCCAAGCCTATCTCGTTTGATGGGGGGTACAATTGGGGCTAAGACTACTCGTGGAGACCACAAATGTGTATCAGATCAAATGTATGCAGCATATGCACAAGGTCGAGAATTGCGTGGTCTTGTTGCTATTGTTGGAGAGGATGCTCTGAATGAAAGAGACAAACAATTGCTTTCCTTCTCAGGGCTATTCGAAGATAAATTCCTGCGGCAAGATAGATACGAAGATCGCAGTATTGATGAGACTCTTGATCTCTGCTGGGAATTGATGCAAACTATCGAGACTAAATATCTAGTCAGACTTGACCAACAGTGGATTGACAAGTATCATCCAAAAGATAAGAAAGAGTGAATTTAGTTAAGATTAAAGGAAAAATGAGGTGAGAAAGTTGGCACTAGACATTAAACCAACGCGTAGCGAACTCATCAATCTAAAGCGTCGTATTAAGCAGACGCAGAATGGTTACAACCTTTTGAAATTGAAGCGCGATGGGCTTTTCTATGAGTTCCGTGTTTTATTATCTGAGATGATTGAGGCAAAGCAGGCTTTAGTCAACACCTTTGTCGAGGCAAAGCAAGCGATAAATTTGGCCAGTTCTATTGAGGGCGGGTTGGCGGTAAAGAGTGCTGCAATAGCGATTGCACAGAGCCCAGAAGTAGAGGTGAATAGGCACAACATTATGGGTGTCGTAGTTCCAAAAGTTGAGGGTAGATATCTTTCACAAACTCTTGAAGAGAGAGGCCTTGGATTGATTGGTGGTTCTCCTTACTTGGATGAAGCGGCCGATGCCTATGGTGGCTTAATTGAAAGCATCGTTAAGGCTGCTGAGATGGAATCTACTCTAAAGCGCCTGCTTGTCGAGATTGAAGCAACCAAGCGTCGTGTAAATGCACTAGAGTTCAAAGTTATACCAGAAATGCAAGAAGCCCAATCCTTTATTCAACTCAGGCTTGAAGAGATGGAAAGAGAAGAAACTTTCAGACTTAAGCGATTCAAGAACAAGTAATAGAGTAATTTTGTATTATTCTTACAAAATTCCACTCTATAGAGTGGAATAAATGGTCAAGGGTTGATACGGTATGGGCTGTCCCCCGTAGTGGGGGGAGGGAGTATGACTGACGAGGGGGAGCAACTCAAACCCCTGCTTCTCCAGAAGAAAGCTTGGAGTCAGAGAGAACTTCTTGAGCACATTGTTGATCGTCATTTCAATCGATTAGCTGATGATTTTGGCGATCTCCCTTCTTGGCGAGTTAGTCCGAGAAAAGGAACTGCCAGTGAGTGTGTTGTAGAGCTTGATGCACACTTAAGGGAGCATGGATGGTATCCTCTTCTAGAGGAAGGGGAGCCATACAGCCTAACCCTTTTTGATATTCCAAAAGAAGCCCACCCCAGTAATTCACCCTCAATTCAAATAATAATTTGGCTACTTAGTTTCATTTTCAGTGTGACAATTGGCGCATCTTGGATATCATATCAGGATAGCAATGTCGAGTGGTTCGAAAGCTCAGTTCTGAGGACATCATTGACTTATTTTGCAGGCCCTCTTATGTTTGCTCTATATTTTTCCTCTCAACTTAGAAAATATGTTTTCAATCGCCTAGGTGTAGACGGTGGCCATTTTCTTCCAGCGATTTCCCCAATTATTTTCTTCAGCAATTCACAGATTCTTTGGCCATTTGGTTTGCTAGGGGTTTTCAATCAGAGATTGATGCCAGCTCTCGTTTGGCCTTCAAGAAGGGGCATGCTAATTTCCAGTATTGTAATGCCACTTTCATTCCTATTTTTTGGGATATGTTTCTCGATAATTGGTATATTATTCACTTCAAACAGCGCCCCTAATTTTTCTGGCATTCCAGGCATAATTCATCTGAATCCGATTACTCACCTAATTGCTTCAATGCTAATTACTCCCGATGAATTAGTAGTTCGGACCGTTTGGTTGCACCCTCTAGCATTAGCCGGGCAGTCATTGATGACCTTTGCTTGGATTCTTATGATACCCATTCCGGGATTCCCTGGTTATCGTGCATTGTGGGCCATTCTTGGCTCTGAAAATATGATGGAATCGGGTACCGAGTTTACCCTTTACGGATTATTTTTGATTGGAGTTGTATTGATACTCATTACTTCAGGATTCACGCCCTGGCTGTTTCTTTTCGGTCTAGGGGTTTGGAGAATGTTTTCCGATCAATCAAAAACCTCAGCGGGTTTGATTACAGACGACTCTATTGAAATCGACAATGGTTTTTCTCTTCGCATGTTAGCCTCAATTTTATTGGTTTTAGTGCTCATTTTCCCGGGCACATCTTCGGTTACTGGATACAATGATTGGGAAGATGGTTTGGAACTTAATTGGCCAGAAGAAATGGCAATGGTAGTGGATTCAAATTCGTCTTTCGTTCTTGATTTTGATTTGATTGGTGTGATTGCTAGAGAAGTCAATGTAGTATTATGGACGGATCCGCCAAGGCCTGATTGGAATCTAATAGTTGAGTGCGGTGAAGAAAAACTTCCTCTTCCTTCAAATTGCAATATTGGCGAGGTAGATTTGTTGAATAGCGCATCAATCACGATTTCATCAGATATTTCAAACAATAGTACAGCACTACTACCAAGTAATCTAATCCTAATAATTGACGATGGCTTAGAAATCACTTCCAAAACCATTGCTCTTAATCCCCAAACACCAATCATGCCAAATTCACCTTATTGGATATTAGAACCGACTTTTGAGGGGTTGCAAGCTTGTACAAATATCACTTTCAGCGATGAGGTATTTTCAGGTAACTTCTCTACAACAGCCCTACTTTGGTCCGTAACAACTCCAGAAAATGGTATTTTTACTGATGATAGCCAACCTCAAGTTTGTCTTACAGGGCCAAGCTACGGGAAGCAAACATTGCACCGAAACTCAATAGCACTAATTCTTCCATTATCATTCATCAATGATTTGGGAGAGGAATCCTCATGGCCTCTAAGGTTTGATACTCCAGCAAAAATTTTACCAGTTCCAGATGATGGTTGGATTTTGAATGGTAAATCCGAGCACACTCCTTCCTGGTTGCATACAGGTAGTCATGTTGCTTGGGGGGAAGAATCAGTGGTCTGCTCAGAAGATGGAGTTAGGGGTCCCTCGTTAGTGGATGGTGTGATGACATGGGATGCCGAAACTCAATTTAATGTAAGGATTCCAGATACGAACGAAGAAAATCAGATGATATTCTCTCCTCCTTCAAATGGAGTAGTTGTTTCTTGCAGAAATTCTACCGTCCCACCTTATGATGCCATTTTCAGTACTGTTTCAGGTCCGGCACTAGCACTAAAATGGGGCATAGGCCCAGATGCAATTTGGGCATGGGTTGACAGGCCATTAGACAGCGCGATATGGGAACTAATCAATCTCGGCAATGAGTCGATAACCATTGTTCCCAAATCCCATCATGATTTAGATGACGCGCTAAGAGGTTGGCCTGAAGTCGAAGCCTTCACTCTTTCATCAGGTGAATCAGTGGTGCTAAATCTTACTCAAGAATTTGATGATGAAGAGATTTTCCAGGTTGCTTGGTTGTCCTTGGACGAGGAGGTGGGTGTTAGTGACTCAATAAGGTTAAATTTCGGTTCATGGTGTCGTGAAGGTACCGATTTGAATCATTCTGACGAACTCATTGAATGTGTAGATTCGGAGGATTAAATTTGAGAATTGCAATTCTTGGGGTTGGCTCAATTGGCTCCCTTATAGCAGCCCAAATGGCAAAAACTGATGCCGATTTACTTCTTTATACCAGGGGGGCCAATGGCGAGGTCTTAGCATCAAATGGTTTGATGTTCACTAATCTAGATGGGGAATTAGAACACCATCCATCAGATCGATGGGTTGTTTTTGAAGGGGAAATACCTGAGCCTTTATTCAGTTGTGTTGATGTAGCAATAATTTGTGGGAAATCAAATTCAACAACCACTCTTGCTGCTGTGGCAGATGAGATGATGCGCCCGAATGCAATTGCAATTAGTTTGCAAAATGGCCTTGGTCATTCAGAAAGACTGGTCGCTAGGTTGGGCCGCCATAGAGTACTAGCGGGCTGTACTACACATGGTGCCATGAAAATTGGATACGGTGAAGTTACTTGGACAGGTAGAGGTGCTGTTAAGATGGCTTCATTAATTGACTCTGAACTAGGTCCTGGTGATGTACGTGTGATGGATTTCATCGATGTTCTAAGCGATGCTGGCCTCAATCCTGAATGGGAATTTGATGCGGAAGAGATGCTTTGGCATAAACTACTTCTTAATGTGGCGATTAATCCATTAGCGGCTATTTGTGGCGTTAGGAACGGGGAGTTACTTGTGCGCCCAGACCTACATGAACAAGCATTGTCAGCAATGTTAGAAGCAGCGAAGGTCGCATCTGCTGATGGTGTAGATTTATCGGATTTTGATTGTCTTTCTGAACTAAATCGAGTCTTAGAGGCGACTGCAGCAAACCGCTGTTCAATGCTACAAGATGTAATGGCTGGCAGGCAGACGGAGATTGAATCACTCTGTGGAGAAGTTGTCAGAAGGGGTGAAGAGATGGGAATTCAAACACCGCTCAATCAGCAACTTCTCACTCTGGTAAAAGGAATAGAACATTCGACAAAAACAGGCTAATTTTAATTCTCCACTCCGCCCATCTTGCAAACTATATTGTAATGCTCTTCACTGACTGGTTGCACACTTAGTCGCTGCCCTCTTGCAAGTAGAGGCATTCCTTCCAATAGGGGATTTAATTTGAGATCGGGTAGTGTGACGATTTCTTCCATTGATTGTACGGCTTCAATATCCACCATTATCCATCTAGGATTATCAGGGGTCGCTTTCTCATCAAAGTATTTTGAAGTAGAATCTTGTGCAGTGTGGTCTGGATAACCTTCCTTACAAACGCGGGCAATTCCAGCAATGTGAGGTGGCTTACAATTCGAATGATAGAAAAAAACCATGTCTCCAATCTTCATTTGATCTCTCATAATGTTACGAGCTTGATAATTTCTAACTCCATCCCAATGAGTATGGCCATCCTCAACAAGTTGTTCCCAAGGATAAACATGCGGCTCAGACTTCATCAGCCAATAGGACACCATCTATTCCTCGGGTGGGTTCATGATTCAAAGTCTTCACTATCCATACCACGAGCAATATTTGCAAAATTTGTTGCATCTAATCATTATTCAAGGTCAAGATTGTAATGTAGTCCCACATTTTCTTCCCTAATAATTGAAGCTGAGATGACCATTTGTGCTAATTGAACCATGTTGCGTAATTCAACAAGTTCCCTTGATGTCAAGCATCTATTCCAAACGAGTTCAACCTCTTCATTCAATAGTGCTAAACGCCGCTTCGCTCGATTCATTCTCCAGTTATTTTTCACCAGTCCTACATCATCACTCATTGTAGAACGTATTTCTGTTCTATCATGTACTAGGGGGGCGTGTTCTTCTAGACTAGAAAGGCCGTCAGCCCTCCAATCAGGCAGGGATGTGTTTTCATTTCCTCCCCTTGAAAGCCATTCAATCACACGCTCTCCTGCACGATGTGAAAATACAACAGCCTCTAGCAGTGAATTACTAGCTAATCTATTCGCTCCATGTAATCCA
>CAYNXD010000080.1:0-6589 GCA_964401115.1 uncultured Candidatus Poseidoniales archaeon
GATGGGGATGGATTCGGTGATAATCAAACAGGTACGAATGGTGATGACTGCCCAAACAACTTCGGAACATCTAGCGGCGAATTAGTTGGTTGCCCTGACTTTGATAATGACGGTATTGCCGATGATTTGGATGATGATGATGATGGGGATGGTTACTCTGATATTGCTGAAATTGAAAACGGTACCGACCCTTACTACCCACTAGACTTCCCTGGCGCAGGGGAAGGTGGTAGTGATGACACTGAAGATGATAGTGATAGCACCACCAATACTAGCACTTCCGATGATAATGGAGATGGGAGCGAAACTGCATCTAGCGATGGAGTAAGTACAACATTGATTGGCGCTATTTTTGCAGTAGTAATACTCCTATTAATCGGGGTTGTAGTATTACTATTGACTGGTGGTAAAAAGGAGCAGGCTATGCCTGCTATTCCTTCACTAGCAGTTGCAGAAGCTGAACTTTCTGGTACTACAACAGCAGCACCCGCTAGTTCGGAAGGACAAACTGGAGAAATGGTACCTACTGGAAAAGCCTGCAAGCATTGTGGGGCGATGGAAGTTCACCACATTCCTTCATACGGAGCTGATTATTGTAAAGCATGTTCGCAGTATAATTGAATTAGTGATGGAAAATGAAATTCAATAACAGAACTCTGTTAATTGGGGCGATGGTTGTTCTATTGCTAGTCGGTTCTAGTCTAACATCAGTTTCCGCTAGATCTTTTGGTGTTTCAGGATTTCCGAATGGTTGTGTTTGCCATTCAGGAAGCCCCTCTGATGATGTTACAGTCATATTAGATGGCGTTCCGTCAAATTACTCTAGCAATGATGTGGTAAATCTAACCATAACTATTACTGGAGGACCAGAAATAAACAATGATAGTGCCAACTATGGTGGTTTCAACCTCGTTGTAAGCGCTGGAGAATTATCAATTGTAGATAATACCACTCAGATATTGAATGGTGAAGCAACTCATACAACTTTTGGCAATGATCAACGTAGTTGGCAGGTAAAATGGACTGCTCCATCGAAAAATCATCATGATGTGACCTTCACGGCGCACGGAAATTCAGTAAATGGCGACGGTACTAACTTAGACGACGAGTGGAACAAGGTCGTAATCACCAGTGCAGGAGACCCAAATGCTGAATCTCCCTCTAACGAACAAGAA
This sequence comes from uncultured Candidatus Poseidoniales archaeon, assembly GCA_964401115.1. Lineage (GTDB taxonomy): Archaea > Thermoplasmatota > Poseidoniia > Poseidoniales > Thalassarchaeaceae > MGIIb-Q1. The sequence goes on from CAYNXD010000080.1 coordinate 1,176, forward strand.
ACAAATGTATTCGTAATTGCAGTAATAATTCTAGTTCTAGCGATACTAGCAGCAACTAGAGTTAGTAGAATGAATTAGGTATCCATAATACGGTCACCCGCATCACCCAATCCAGGAATTATGTACCCCATTTCATTGAGCCTCTCATCAACAGATGCCAACCAAATCATCACATCTGGGTGAGCATCTCGCATTGCAGAAACACCTTCGGGGGACGAGATTAAACCTACAAATCGAATATTCTCAATACCCGTTTCCTTTAACCTATTGATTGCAGCAATTGCAGACCCACCTGTGGCCAACATAGGATCTACAACAATTGCCAAATCTATATTTGGAGGGGTTGGTAACTTATCATAATAGTAAACTGGTTCAAGAGTTTCCTCATCTCTAAACAAACCTACGTGTAATATTCTGGCCATTGGAAGCATTTCATGAGCCACATCACTCATTCCCAAGCCTGCCCTAAGAATCGGAACAATTCCGATTCTTGACGCAAGTTTAGATCCAGTGAATGGTGATAGAGGAGTTTCTCGATTGTCAGAGGTTGTGGATAAGTCTCGAGTTGCCTCAACCATCAAAATCTGTGTAATCTCGCGGGCTAGATTTCTAAACAGTACTGAAGAGGTCTCTTTATCTCTCAACCGTGTCAACTTATGTGCAATCAGAGCGTGCTCTGGTACAATTACTCCTTCCATTCTATCACCTATCAATTTGAAATGCATCTGGTAGAAGATCTGCAAGCCTCCAAACTCTACCAACCCCCCCATTAGAGGTCCCGCCAATTACCTCTATGTCGCGGCAATGATCCCACAAAAGTTGCCTACATGCCCCACATGGCCCAAGACCTTGTTGTTCATCTTCAACAACGGGATTGCCATTTTGATCATGTTGAATTCCTATTATGGCAATTCGATTGAACGAACGAGCCCCCTCAGATAGCGCCTTAGTTAATGCCACCCTTTCTGCACATATGGTCAAACCATACGAATCGGACTCGACATTACATCCAGTATAGATTGTTCCATCTTCCGATTCAAGGGCCGCCCCAACATGAAAACGAGAATGTGGGGCTACTGCATTATTACTAACTTCTATTGCAAGAGCAACCAATTGCTCCCCACTCAATTGTCCATTAACCACTGCCGAATCATGCCCCCTTGTGAGTCTCGTGCCCAGTCTCAGACTTGAAACCAATGGCTACAATATTAAATTCCAATGTGATTTTGGTGCAGGGAACAGGATTTGAACCTGCGAAGCACTACGCACTGGGACCTAAACCCAGCCCCTTTGACCGCTCGGGTACCCCTGCTTGTAACGTGGGGCGAGGTTCTTGGGTCAAGAACCCGTCGATAAAAATCACATCGCAGATACCGCGGAGGGTTATGCAATCACTTTCATTCGAATACGAATGAGGGGTTCATTGATAATGGAAATGGTAAGCCAATCGGCTTGGAGGATGTCCAATGACTAAGATTGGGGTACTTGGACTTGGGAACTGGGGGACATCTCTAGCCCATATTTGGGCCAAGGATGGACATTCAGTTATGGGGTGGACCGTTGAGGCTGAAGTCTACGAATCAATGGTGCTGGAGAATATCAACAAAAAATACCTCCCCGATGTCATTCTAGAGGGCGTAGATGCATCGATGAATCTAGAAGAAGTGTGTGATGCATCTGAACTGATAATTTTAGCCATACCATCTGGGGTGATTCTCTCAGTCGTTGATGAGCTTACTCAATACCTTCGACCTTCACATGTCTTGGTGGATCTTGCAAAAGGTATAGCCCCCAAAGATGAGGGGGGGAGCGGATTAATTTCTGATGCTATTGAGAAAAAATTAGCGGCGGCCGGATTATCAAACCCTGTAGTTGTGTTAACTGGACCAACTATAGCCCCAGAAGTTGCACGTGGAGTCCTTACAAACGCTCTAGTTGCCGCACATGATCACTCCGTTGCCGAAAGGGTTGCTAGCAGATTATCTACTGAAACATTGATTCTCAAAGCAGAAGATGACCCAATTGGAGCAGAACTTTGGGGCGCTTTCAAGAATACTGTCGCTCTTGCTTGTGGTATTGTCGATGGGTTAAGGGAAGGAATTGGCGGAGATAATCTGAAAGCTGCTTTAGTTCCTATTGGATTTGCTGAAGGAAGACGCCTTTTAGTGATGCTTGGTGCAAGAGAAGATACTTCCTTGGGGCCTGCAGGATTAGGGGACTTATACGTTACAAGCACTAGCCCACGTAGTCGCAACCGAACTTTAGGGGAAAAACTTGGACAAGGAAAAAGTCTCGAAGAGGGATTATCAGAGATGCACATGGTTGCTGAGGGGGTTAGAGCAGCTAGGATGTTTCGTAAGAGGGCCTCTCAAGTTGGATGCCCTGTACCTTTCACTGAAGCCCTAAATGAACTGCTTGATGGTGAAATATCTGCTGAAGAATGTGTAAGAAATATGGTCGAGCAAAGTTTGTGACGAAATACCAATATCCATAGAGGAAGACCCTATCCGAGTGATATGGCTGTTGAAGAATTATCTCTTCTAGAACGTCGTTTGTATGAATGGATTAAAAAATCTGACTTTGAATCCGTTCCTTGGTCAAGCCAACGTGCCGCAGAAGCATTCGATGTAAGTGAAGACCAAATTCGTGAAACCCTTGCATCCCTAACATCTAAGATTCCAAACAATATCTACGTTCATTACAAGGACGGAGCAATACGAGTTGCTGCAGAATAATTCAATTTCTTACAATATTTAGTCCCGACGATTCCCCTTCAACTTCGTAACCAAGTCTGCTGGAAGCAGAACACCCCACCAAGATGGCCTCTTTACATCGCTTTCTTCGGTGAAGAATGAACGAGCATAGATTGAAAGGAAGTCAATCAAGAGTACAACAGCGAATATTATGATTAGATATGCAATTACCTTGTCGTATTGAAGGAACCTTAGATATAGATTGATGTAATATCCAATTCCTCCAGCACCAACTATTCCAATAACAGTACCATGCCTAATATTGTACTCAAACATGAAGATAGCTTGGGAAATTAGATGATTAGCCGATTCGGGAATAACTACTCCAATGGCTGTTTCCAACTTAGACAGCCCCATTGAACTAGCGGCCTCCAATGGAGTGCTTGACATCCCCTCAATAGATTCATACTGGAGCTTCCCTAGATATCCAACGGTGTAAATTGTCATTGCAAGAACTCCAGAAAGAGGACCGAATCCAACTAGAATAACAAAGAAAATTGCCCAGATGATGCTTGGTAAACTCCTTGCTGCTGCAAGGATGAATCTTGCAATGTATGACACTCCCTTCGAGTTTAGATTTCGAGTAGCCAACAGGCCAATTGGGAGTGAAATTATTGACCCCAAAACTGTTGAAACAAATGCGATTTTTATGGTCTCAACCATCCCTATCCATGCTGTTGAGCATGTGAAGTCAATAATCGGATACGCTGTGCATACCGGGTAAGCTTGAGGCTCTATAACGCTCCAATTCGGCGGCCAAAGAGATTCTTTGAAGAATGTGATTAGATTATCTCCACTTCCGGATAATCTTCCCCAATCATTAACCAATCCATCCAGGACCCAGACTGCAAAGACTAATACGAGAAAAAGATAAAGAAAAGCCTTACTAAATCCAGTAATCATATTTTGACCTCCACTGTTGTAGTCTCAGAGAGGAATGTGTTCACCCTCCCATCATCGATTAATAGTAGCCTATCTGCCATTGACTTAGCCCTAGAAAAGTCGTGCTCCACCACTATCAAGGCTGCACCACTAGATCTTACATAGCCAGTTACTTCGGACAGAACTTTCTCAAGTGTTTCCTCGTCCAATTCGCTAAGGAACTCGTCTGCCATAATCAGTTTAGGAGCCTGTGCCAGTGTCCTAGCTGTTGCAACCCTTCTCTGTTGTCCTCCGGAAAGTCTTCGAATTGGCTCATTTACCTTGTCTGCCAGACCCATTCTCTCGATAGAATAATCCGTATGCTCAATTACTTCTGAAGAAGGAAGTAAGGATAGTGGGTTTGTATGCCCCGCTCTAGCTCCTAGCATGACATTGTGCCTAACACTCGCATGCCTGACCAGCCCTAGCCTCTGAGGAATGTATCCAACCGACCCACGTGGTGGCTGGGATGGCAATGTTGAATGACACACTCGTAGAGTCCCTGAAATTGGCTTTATAAGGCCAGCAATAGTCCTTAGCAGGGTTGTCTTGCCAACCCCTGATGAGCCAGTGATTGCTACAATCTCACCAGATTTAATGGTCAAATCTGGAACTTTGAGAAGAGGGTTATTGGAATCGAATCCAATAACCACTCCTTCCAAACTCACTACGCAGTCGTCTTGAAGTTGGCCCTCTTCTTTACTCATCGGGCCGGCACCATACTTTCCAATCTATCATGTGATGTCAAACTTGTCATCATAATACGAAGAAATACCTGGGACATTTCTGATTAATTCTGAATAACTACCCAAATGCTGCTGCGAGGTCGCTCTTACGATCCCCGGGGTGTTGAGTACGTTCGCAAGAATTTCGGAACCGCATGTGTTTTGAGGAGATTCCTCATCAATCACATGAATGGTTATGTCGTAACATCCGGTGAAAGTCTGACCATGCGAGGTATAATTTACAACATAGCTCTCGTAGTTTAGAGACATTAAGGCGTTGAGAATCGCAGTCCTTGTCTGCATATCCAATACCTCTGGATTATACATTACTGGATGACTGGGGGCCTTACCAAACGCAGGAAGAGCGACATACTGATCTCTTTCCAAACACCACTCTTCGTTGTCCGCATCCATTTCGTTAGCGCAGTAAGAGTCGACTGTGCCATCCTTAGCGAAGGCGACATCTCCGGTCCCATCCGATAGGCACTTCACAGCACCAGAGTAACCGTGGTATGGTGTGCCAGATTCGGGGATTGAAGCATCCTCGTTGAAGAAATTGTAGATTGTGTTCCTTAGGGACTCCACATCATTTGAATCACCTACTACTTCGGCGTAACCGTTGCCAATCAGATATCCCATAGGAAGTAGCATTCCTGCGGATTTGAGCCACCCTGTATGGCATGATGTCTTGCCCTCAAGTAGGGCAAATGGGGCAGTACTTGGATCATCATCAAGGTGCGCTGCGGCCATCTCACTGTCCGCTCTCACCCACGCGTGAGCATTGTAGTAGGTCCTCTCGTCAGATTTCTGATCGGCGGCCATAACAGCCAAGTCATATTCCTTCCAACCTACCCAGGCGGCCCCTCCATCCATGAATGCTATATCTGCATGTCCAAATCTTAGAGCTTCTATTATTGCTCCTTCAGAATCAACATTATACAGTTCAACATCTACACCGAGAGTCTCCTCAAGGTAATCTGCTAACAACTGAGGATTCTCATCTATGTTCTCATAA
>CAYNXD010000081.1:0-14829 GCA_964401115.1 uncultured Candidatus Poseidoniales archaeon
TCCATCGTTATCGACCTGGTGTCGGGGTTGGGGGCCACTGTATTCCAGTTGATCCCTACTACCTAATTCAGAAAGCAAAGGATGCTGGCGCCCCAGTCGATTTAATTACATCAGCTAGGGAAGTAAATATGATGATGCCCACCAATGTTGCGAAAGACATCGCTGAAATTTTTAATAATTGTAAAATTGAAATTGAGGGCTCAAATGTTCTGTTGTTGGGTTGGTCATACAAGCCAGGGATTGGAGACCCTAGAGAAACTCCAGCAGAGCCCCTCGCTAAAGAATTAGTTGATATGGGATGTTTAGTTCATGCCTTTGATCCATTGGTCGATGGTCGTTTTTTCCCCAAGGATTTAGCAAATTTAATTCGTGATAAGTCAGAAATAAAACCTTTCGACTTAGCCATTCTAGTAACTGCGCATGAAGAAGTAATCGGATTGGACTGGGGGGAATTATCAGAAATTGCCAATCATCCAATTATTTACGATGGTAGAAGAGTACTAGATGTATCATCATTGAAATCTCTCGGTTGGCAGGTTTATCTTTTGGGCGCACCAATATAATTTGGCGAATCCCGGTGTGAAGGTTCATGTTCTTCTTGACCTCCGGCGTACTTACGGTGAGTAGTCATGGTTGACCATCTGCCAAACTTGGGGCGAGAAGCAGAGATGCTTCAAGCAATAGGGCTAACATCAATCGACGACCTTTTTTCTGACATCCCTGATAGCATCAAAAGGATAGATCCACTAGATTTACCGCCACCTCAGACTGAAGAGGAAATATGGGCGGACGCTCAGCGTCTTCTAGGGTCAAATATTGCAATGAACAGCCGCCCTAACTTCCTTGGTGCTGGTTTATACCAAAATTTCGTTCCGACAATGGTCCCTATGATGGCTACACGCGGGGAATTCCTAACCGCTTACACCCCATACCAACCTGAGGTAAGTCAAGGGATGTTGCAAGCGATGTGGGAATTTCAGACAATGATTAGCGAATTGGTGAGCCTACCAGTTTCTAATGTCAGCATGTATGATGCCTCTACTGCAGCAGCAGAGGCGATTACATGTGCTGTCAGAGTTCACAACAGGAAGGCCACTCAACCAAACGTAGTCTTCGTTGCTGAATGGATTCCAGAACATAGGCTTTCAGTGATTCAAAATTATGTTAAGGGGGCAGACATTGAAATTCGATTATTGACAACCAATCCTGATGGCAAAATAAATCTTGAAATGGCACAAAATGCTAATGGTAGCTGTGCGGTATATGTTGAGCAACCAAATCCATTTGGAGTTATAGATACAAATATTCCAAAACTTAAGGAAATCATAGGTGAAGGTACTGCTTTGATTGTAGGTGTCAATGCTACCTCGTTAGGCCTTCTAACTCCTCCAGGAGAATATGGTGCGGACATAGTAGTGGGGGAGGGTCAAGCGTTTGGCATTGGTGCAACAGCAGGGGGGCCAATTTATGGATTATTTTCTTGTAGAGAAAAATATCTCCGTCAAATGCCTGGTAGGATAGTGGGGCAGACATTTGATAGTAATGGTAAGAAAGCATTCACGCTCACTCTTTCAACTCGAGAACAACATATTCGAAGGCACAAGGCCACTAGTAATATCTGTTCAAATGAAACTCTAATTGCATTGATGGGTGCTATGCACATGGCACTTCTAGGCCCCTCAGGAGTCAAAAATTTAGCAATCAGGAATGCAGCTGCTTGTGAGATGGCAAAGAGAGCAGTATTATCCATTCCAGGAATTGAATTACTTCATAATTCTACGAGTGGGGAAAATCAAACCCCTCAACATTATAATGAATTTACAGTCGTTCTACCTAGTTCAGCAACATCAGCCCTTTCCTTCCTCGATTCTAGAGGCGTGACAGGGGGTTTGGCTCTAAGTGATATTATGGAGGGGGCTGATGATTCATGGCTTCTAATTAGTGCTACAGATCAAACTAAGTTAGATGATATTCAGAAACTATCCGATGGCCTTTCTGAATGGGTTTTGGAGGAATGCTCATGAGCGATATTTTTGCATTTAAAGGTGCTCATGATGCTGGCTATGCTCAACCGAGCCCTATTCTTTCAGGGGATGAAGTTAGGGGTCTAATTCCTAATTCTATGTTACGTAAAAATCCCCCAAAATGGCCTACTGCAAGCGAGCCTGAATTGGTTCGCCATTACACTTGGTTATCATCTAGAAATTTTGGAATAGATTCTGGTTTCTATCCTCTTGGTTCTTGCACAATGAAACATAATCCTAGAATCAATGAGAGGATTGTACAACTACCTGGAATGAACGATATTCATCCACTTGCTCCAGAATCTCACCTTCAAGGTTTATTGGCTATTTTTTACGAAATGCAAGAAATGTTGGCTCATTGTTCTGGAATGGATCAAGTTACACTTCAACCAGTTGCTGGAGCTCAAGGAGAGTTTGCAGCTATTCGATGTATCCAGGAATTTCATAGAAATAATGGGGAAGAAGGCCGTAACAAGGTGATAGTTCCAGATTCTGCTCACGGTACAAATCCAGCATCTGCTGCCATGTGTGGTTACGAAATTATTGAGATTCCAAGTAGAGAAGATGGTAGATTGGACCTAGATGCGCTACGAGCAGTTGCAGGGGATGATACTGCAGCAATGATGGTAACCAATCCTAGTACTCTAGGAGTATTTGAGCCTGAGATTGCAGAAGCAGCCGAAATTGTCCATGCTGCGGGGGGGCAAATGTACTATGACGGAGCAAATTTCAATGCTATTCTCGGAAAAACCTCCCCCGGTTTGATGGGTTTTGATGCAGTCCATTACAATCTTCACAAGACATTTTCTCAACCACATGGGGGAGGCGGCCCCGGTTCTGGCCCGATTGGTGTAAAGAATCACTTGACACAATTCCTACCGAAACCGGTGGTAGATAGGAAAGAAGATCTCAAAGGAATAGATGGATATTCATATTTCTGGGTAGATCCTGAAAATAGCATTGGCAAAGTCCAGCAATGGCATGGTAATTCTGCTGCAGTCGTTCGTTCATGGGCTTTCTACCGACGATATGGCAGAGAACTTGAGAAGATGAGTGAGCATGCAGTTCTGAATGCTAATTATTTACGCCATCGAATATTGAATCCCGAATCTTCTTCTCTTCATGACATCCCTGCCATGCCTGTTGATGGGGCTCCTGCGGATGTGGTTAAACATGAATTTACGTTGAGTATGTCTCCTGTTAAGGATGCGACAGGAGTTACTGGTAAAGATGTAGCAAAGCGGCTGTTGGATTATGGGTATATGGCGCCAACTCTTTACTTCCCAATGATTGTTCCTGAATGTCTAATGATTGAGCCCACTGAGACTGAGAGCAAGGAGGTTTTGGATAAGTTCGCTGAGGACTTCTTGGCAATCCTATCTGAAGATCCGGATGTAGTCAAATCATCACCTCATTCAACGGATGTTGGGCGTGTTGATGAAGTGTGGGCTGCAAGAAATCTTGTTCTCCGCCACCCGCTTGAAGAGTAGGTCAGCAAAGGGGTTGTTTCAATTACCATAGGTTTGCGTGAGCCTATAGGCTCACGAGGTAATATGATGGTATCACGGCTGCGGCAATCCTTATTTTTGGCGCTGTTAATGCTTCTAACTCCAATAACCCCGATGCTATCATTAGAACCAGTTTCTGCATCTCCAGAAATCAATGGGACCGCATCACCTCTAGATGTATCTAGATTGGCAACAGGTACCTTTTCGGAACCATCAGTAGTGGGCGATTCCAATGGTAATTTCCATATTATTTGGGTTGAGAATCAATCGAAATTGATGTATCTTGAAATAGATTCTGATGGGATTCTAATAGGCGAGCCATCTCAAATTGGGGCTGCCGGTGGGAACTTCAAATGGTCTCCTAGAATAACTATCGATGATTTTGGGATTCTACACATGATCTGGATTAAAGCTTCTACTACTAATGATTGTTTAGTTTATTTTGCCAGTGACCCTAGTACTGACAACGATCCAACTGATGGCTTCTATAACCCAACATATTTTTCATCGAATAATGTAATCTGTAAGTCGAATTCAATTATTGAAAATATAGCAAACCCAAATTTAGTTGTGGATTCTCAAGGTGCAGCGCATATCGTATGGCAGGACAAAGATGACCCACTGAACTTACGTTTTGGTTTGCCAGCAATCCGGTATTCAATGATGGAGGCCAATTGGTCGTCCAATATGGCTGATAGCCCAATTTTTGATACACTGATAACAACTTCTCCAAGCAAGTCAACATTTCCTGAAGTTACAATGACTGATGATGATGAGGTAGTAGTTACTTGGCAAGATTCACGAGGTAGCATGGTGGAAATTGCAGTTCTTCTCGATTCATCATCTTGGGATGGCATGTCTAATGAGTGGAAGGATATGTGTACTTTGCTTTATGGTGGTGCAGATAGACAAGGTTGGAATTCGCCAGGGTTGCAGAATATGGCAGATTCAGCAGGGGTGGTTTTATTGGATACAATCTACGGGCTAGGGGACTATATTCCAAATGAAGCAAATTCGGGTAATTGTCTAGGTTATAACACAAATCAAAGGTCTAATTCAGTAATTCTAACGGAGCAATCTGATTCAGGTGGAATTCGCAAGTTGCACAGAACAATTTACAATGGTCAAATGCAAAATGGTGGCTGGCAATATGAGGATTGGGGTCCGGCTACAACTTGGGCTTGCTTGTCTTGGATGGATGCTAATGGTAATGTTGGCAATTTTTCTAACCCTCCTACTAATTATGATCACCGTTGGAATGCAGAAGCAACAAAATTTGCAATTCCAATTAGTGACGAGGGTCCTAAGTCTGGTAATTCTGGATCCACATCAGATGACGACCAAACTATTGCTGAAGCCCATGACGCTTGTGCTAAGGGTGGCGTAGTACCAATTACCGTATTGGGCGAAGTGTCCTCATCTACATCTAATAGCATGTGGAGTTTTGCCAGAGATTTATCCCAATGCCCATTGGGTTCCGTGAGTTCAAATCCAAGAACTTGTTCAAATGTAAATCTTAGAAACACTGATGCTGGTGGGATGGTAACTCAATGGCCATCATCAAATCAAAACCTATCTGAAATGTTTGATTTTTGGATGGAAATAATCCATTCTGGTTCTCCAGAAGTATGGACTACAGTTTTGGACCCTTATGCTAAACTAAGTAGCCAATCATTTCAACGTGGTATGCCTGCACATTTTGAGAATGGAGGTGTTTACGCAGAGGATATTGGATGGGGGGGCTTAGTTGCGAACCATTTCGTGGTAGTCAATGATACCAAGATTACTGATGATGATTCGTGGTCAGTTAGGCCAGATGTTGAACTAACTTCAGATGGTTGGTTTCAATATATTTGGTCAGATAGTAGACAGGGGCGCTCTCAATCTGATGCGCATGAGTTGGTGTGGAAGAGGGTTAATCTTGAAGCATGGGATTTCAATGGCCAGCATACAGGAATAAATTTGGCAAGTATTACCGGGGCATCAAGTTCTATTGAATACCTTTCACCCATTGATGGCTCAGGTGCGGTTGGCTCAAGAGATGCAGATTCCCATAATAGTCAGGGTTCAATCATTATTGATGATGATGACTTGATACATGCAGTTTGGATTGAAAGTGATAGTGATTTGGATACTAATATCACATATCGTCGTTCTACCGATGCCACCATCACTAATCCTTGGTCTCCTAACTCTGGCGTACTAGGGCCGTCATATGATATTGCAGATTGGCAGAGTGAGAAGATGTCTTTTGGCGGTGACAACATCTTGATTGATGTAGATGAAGATATGTTTGGTCCAGCAATTGGAGTTACTAGTGATAATCGTCGAACCGCTGCAGTTGTTTGGATTGATAGCGAATCATGTAATAGTGGTGAAACGGGTTTGCCTGTGGGGGATCATCTCTGTATACGAAGAATCCAGCGTAGTCTTTTACAGATTTCCTCAGATGTTCCCTCAATCACTAGAACTTTAGAGCCCGGTGAGCAAGTTACAATGAATTTCACGATTGGCCACCTTGGGGCAACTTCAGGTAGTCCAATGGATGTGAAATTAAATTGGTCAGGACTTCCATCAGATTGGACCGTGACTGTACATGTGGGTCAGGGGCAAGGTCAGATATTAATGGATCCAATTGACTCGAATTGGCAGATTCAGTCGGGGGGGAATATGCCATTATCTATTACCGTTGAATCTCCATCAAAAATTGACGCGACAGTGTCAGAAAATCATCAACCAAGAATTGGAGTTTATTCAACCGATGGAATACATGGGGCACATATTGATTTGGAAATACATCTCAATGTAATACATAATTTAGTTCTCGAAGCTCTTCAAAATACAATTCAAATTGAGCAGGGTGGTTCAGGTTTAGTTAGCATTAACATATCCAATTATGGTAATATTTGGGAGGACATATCTTTTCCGAACAGGACCACCGAGTTTGGCCGAAATGTTTGGGGGTTGCCATTTGGTTGGGAAGTTGATTTCATTGATTACTTGAATTTAGTAGAAGACGGAACAACTACATCCAAAACACTACGAATCATGGTGCCAGATGAACAGGCTCCGGGTTCAGTAAATCTCTCAGTAGTTGCATCTTCAGACAAGGTTTCTCAACAGGGGGTCGCAGGAGCAGAAGCAACATATGAATTGACTGTTGAGGTTTTACGAAAGAGGGTTGGTAACATTGTCTTTGAATTGTACGACCCATTTGAATCAGTTTTACCAGGTGAATGTGGTTATTTCATGGTAGATGTGACCAAGTACTTTGGCGATGATGATGTCAAAATATTGGTTGAACAAAGTCCTCAAGAAAAACCTGATTCTATTTCTTTAGAGGCATGGCGTCAAACTCATTGGGTTCTCAACATCGACTACTCTGCTTTACCTGGTGGGAATAACGTTGAGCCTGATGCTAGAAGATTTTTTACTACCGGTATGTCGAGAAATATTCACGTTGAATTGTGTTCTCCTTTTGGTGCCTTGGCTGGAGAAATTCAAGATGTCAAGTTACGTGCAGAATTATTTGTTGATTCTGAGGCTTTTGATGAAATCTCTATGCAAGTAAACGTTTTACCATTCCATTCATTAGATGCTTCATGGGGGGATGCACCAGATGAAATTGAGCCTGGTCAAGCATTTGAAGTCAGTATTTTGGTTGAGAATGTTGGCAACCTACCTCAGTCAATAATGCCGGAAATGTTGGATTTTTACGATGATAGTTGGACTGTAGATTGGGCTACTGGAACTCAAAATGATATTGAAGTTGGCGCCCAAGTTACAATGATTGCCATAGTTAGGGTTCCAATAGATGCTAGAGCAGGTAGAACGGAAGTGATAATTGAGATACATTCTGTGGTAGAAGATGATAGTTTCCTTGCAGATATTTCTGGATTTATTGAAATCTTACCACGTATCAATCTAATTCTTCAACCCAGTGAAGGTTCAGAATTAGATTTAGATTTGACTCCTGGTGATATTTTAGATGTATCATTCAACGCAATAAACTCTGGGAATCTTGCAGAAGCACCTTGGATAGAAAACCATACAACTGGAGCAGGAGGATCTCTTTCAATTAATCCTAGAATGGATGGTTTAACTGGAATTGAAACTACATGGTATGTAGTAGAGAATTCGGGTACTCCCCTAGCATTGTTCATAGAAATAGAACCTGATCAAAGTGGTCATCTTAGGTTGCCCTTGATTCAGCCGGGAGAGAGTGTTCCTGTAGTTCTAAGAATGAGTATGTATGGATATCCTGGATGGTCAGAAGATTACTTCGGTGTCCGACTTCGTTCCGAGAGCGGTTATGCTGATGAAGGGGGAGATATTGATGCTGATGAGAAATGGCTTACTACTGATTCTAATGAGCAGCTCATCAATCTGAAAATATTCATTCCCGATGTGTATGTTAATGCAGTTACAGAAGAATTAGATGGCGAAGATGTCAAATTGCAAATCAAGATTCATAATTCTGGTAATCAACCGATTGAAAATATATTGCTCCGTATATGTGACATGCAGTTGGAAAGAGCAGAAATTGCAGGTTGTGATAGAAATGATGCAGTTGCTGAACAAAGAGTTTCTTTCATTGAAGCAGCATCTGACGATGTGCCTTCTACTCACGTGGTTGCAATTCGTTTGACTGAGCCGGTTGATATTATAGTGATTTCAATTGATGCGGAGAATGAGGTAATTGAATCTGATGAATCGAACAATATGATGGAAAAGGAATTGTTGTTGAAGGCAGGAGGTGCCTCAAACTCTGATGCCGTTTTTGAATTTGCAACAAGTAATGTCTTGCTCGGTCTCATGATTGTATTATGGGTTGTGATTCTTTCCCTTGGCATTTCAGCGTTACGAGGGAGGAGGCGAGATAGGAAGAGAGCTATGTCCAATTGGCAGAACGATGATGGTTGGGGTTCTGAAATTAATAGGTCTGCTAAGAAGGGTAGGAAGGTACAAGAAAAGGCAACAACCAATACGCCTTATGCAGAAGTTCATTCAATGGATATGTCCATGACTAGCCCTTCATCTCTTGATGTTAGCGATTTGGACATTACTACTAATGAATCAGACATGAAATCTCCTTCTGAAATTGCATCAGAACCATCGGGTGATGAAATTTATGATCCAACTGAACAAAAAGCCGATAGTGACGAATTCACCATAGGTGACTTGATTGGCGACTTGCTATAATTAGCAAAAGAAAGAGATAATATTGGATAATTGCATTAGGTAGAGCCATTTGGCAGTGCTATGGAGGCGGACCTTGATTCAGATTGGCTCTACGGTGATTCTAGTTGGTGGCAGCGAGCCGAGGGGAAGCCAGAATCAGAATGGGTGTCGATTGAAACTGAACCTAATGAACATTGGAATGGTTGGAAGCGTCAAAGATTGAAGCCGATGGCGTCAAGATTTGTTTTCGCGCCTTCATGGTCTTTGGCAATGTTAATTGCTTCTACATTCCCTCTTATTTTCCCAGGAAAAACTCCTGATGATCAAATGGTATCTTCGTTACTATTTTTTGGCTCATTTTTTGTTCTAATGATTCAACCTGTTAGAATAGCATCAGCAATGCCGGATGGAGACGGTCTAATAATGTTGAAATGGTGGTGGTTTGGGGACGGATTCTCAAATTATTCTAGGACAATGTCGCTCGCCTTATTTGGGGGACTTTCATTTGCAGGGCATATCATAATTGATGTTAGAATTGGATGGGTTTCATATTTGTGTTTCTTGATGTTGTGGTTCCATTTGACTTTCCGTGCAGCAACCGCTCTTATGCCACCCTCTGGGAGGTGGTTGTCTCCAATAGGGGATCTCCAATTTGACGGTTCTAGAGTTTCAGAAGATTGGGAATTGTATAGGAAGCGTTTTTTTCCAAATAGATTAGCAAAACTAGACTTGAATAATGGCCATAGTGCCGAGATACATGGTGTGAAAAGAGGTAATGAGAAATTCATTGCACTTCACATAAGACATCCTTCTAGTATCCTCTACGACCCATTTGTAGATGTCAGCAGAATTGGTTCGATTAACTTCTATGGTTTGGGATTTTGTGGGCCGCGTATTGAAGATATAGCAGGGGTTTTGGAAGAGCCACCAATCACCTTTACTCCTGGCACTTGGCTAGGAAAATATCTCACTCAAAATGAAGAGGAATAACACGGTTTCAGTTTTCTAGACCTTCGTTTTTTCCCCCCAATGAAATCGGTATCCATTTGAACCACCCGCGAGTCGCCATTACTATGGACATCTGTATTCTGCTGGGTAGTAAGTCTGATTTGCCGGTCGCTAACAAGTGCACGGCAGTACTTGAAGAGTTCAACATAGAACACGAGGTAAGAGTTGCAAGTGCCCACAGGGCTCCAAAATACCTTGAGAAAGTTATTGAAGAAGCAAGTTCAAATGGATGTAAGATTTTCATTGGAATGGCCGGCATGGCTGCTGCCTTGCCTGGTGTGATTGCTTCAATGACAACACTTCCTGTTATAGGGGTACCAGTAGGTGGGAAAGTCCCACTAGATAGTCTTCTTTCAATAGTTCAGATGCCCCCGGGAATGCCTGTAGCAACAGTAGGAGTTGACAGGGGGGATAATGCCGGAGCATTAGCAGTACAGATGCTTGCACTTTCTGACGAAGACCTCGCTGCGGTTTTTTCTGATTGGAGGAGAGAAAAGACTGCCAAGGTCATTGCAGATGATGAATCACTAAGGGAGTGATGCAATGATTGGTACAGCACATCTAATTGATGAGGCTGTTGAAAAACTAAAGGATTCTATCGATGATATTGCAATTATTGCCTGCTCTGGAGGAATTGATTCTTCAGTTGCCGCAACTCTAGCAAATCGTGCAGTAGGAGATTTGCTACATTGTGTCTATGTCGATACAGGTTTGATGAGAAAGAATGAGACCGAAGATGTTCAAAGAGTATTAACGGAACTAGGGCTGAATCTAACTACAGTTCATGCTGGTGACAGATATTTCGAGGCTCTGGAAGGAGTTACTGATCCTGAGAGGAAGAGGAAAATCATCGGTGAATTGTTTATCAGAATTTTCGAAGAGGAACAGAAAAAAGTAGGCGCAAAATATCTTGTTCAAGGCACGATAGCTCCGGATTGGATTGAATCAGGTGGCGGCGAAAGAGATGTGATCAAATCTCATCATAATGTTGGTGGTCTTCCAGAAGATGTTAATCTAGTAATCGTTGAACCACTGAGAGATTGCTACAAAGATGAAGTCCGTGATATGGCTAGAGAACTCAGCATACCGTCTTCAGAGAGGCAACCATTCCCGGGCCCGGGTTTGGCAGTTCGAGTTCTAGGTGAATTAACCCCAAAACGCGTTGAAGTTTGTCGAGAAGCCTGTGCAATCGTTGAGGAGGAGTTTGAGCTGGCTGCATCAGAAGGCAAAATGGAATTGCCTTGGCAATATTTTGCTGTCCTACTCCCGGTTCGCTCAGTTGGAGTTCACGGAGATGTACGAGTCCATGGCGAGACGGTTGTGATTCGTGGAGTTGCAAGTCTTGATGGTATGAGTGCTCGTTATTCGTTAGTGCCCCACGATGTCTTAGAAAAAATTAGTATTAGAATTACTAATACCTTGAAAGGAGATGTTAATCGCGTTGTCTATGACGTTACTCACAAACCTCCAGGCACTATTGAGTGGGAATGAAAGGGTATTTTCCTCCCGATTCATTCATGAAGGGGTGGTCGTTGGGCGCCTTGTTGCCGCTGTAGCTTAGTGGTGGAGCGATGGACTGTTAATCCATAGGCCGCCGGTTCAAATCCGGTCAGCGGCGCCACAATGAGTAGTTTATTCAATTCACATTTTTCATTCGGCTTGTGTAAAATTAATCGCCCCTATGGGGCGAGTTTCAGATTAGTGCATGGGTTCAAGTATCCGTCACACATCCCGCAAACTATGTACCACGATAGTATTCAAGTGGATGAGAACAGAAATCGCAGCCTTATGTTGGTTTTAATTATGGTCTTTGGAGCCGTGTCTACAGGGATTCCAAATGCAACGGCTTTGACTGGTAATGAGACTGTTGGTGTCTCAAACCTGACAAATAATTCTACGTTCATTTCGCTAAGTAATTTGGATTCAAGCGATTCTTATTATTGGTGGGCTTATATCTTCAATCCAAATGGATCATTATATGATTATGATTATGGCTACATTAGCGGAATTGGAGGCGGTGGGACGATTAACTATGGGGTTAGTTGGACAACACCAACGGTTTCAGGAAATTATACAGTAGTTGGAGAATTAACTGACAGTTCATTAAATTCGTTGGGTAATGATACACAATATTTCACAATAGGAGGTGGCGGGGGCAATAGCATCGTTCTATCACCAACAGTTTCTCTCTACAATGTTACCAATATCTCTGCAACATTGGAAATCACGGACCTAGATTCAAACAATTCCTACTACTGGTGGGCATGGGTTTTCTCACCATCTAACTCGACTTGGTACTCCAGTGGTTATCAGTACATCACTGGGATTACCAATGGGACATACAACCCGGGTTGGACCGATCCATCCGCATTGGGTGGTGCTAACGGGACCTACACGGTAGTAGGTGAGATTCGAGCATCAAACATGTCGGTTTTAGCCAACGCAACAACATATTTTACCATCGGTGGTGGAGGCACCAGTAATAATAATCAGAATGATGCTGGTTCAGGAGGGGATGCAGGTGATAATTCGACATCAGCATACAATTTGTCTGTTACATCCGGCACTACTTATCCCGGTTATGTGGACCAAAATGATGTCCAAGATTGGTATCTAATATATGTCCCCACAGGTAAGGGGATTACAGCAAGTATGAGTTTCAATGGTGCTTCAAACGGTACTAATGACCTAGATCTTTACCTGATTGATTACAATCTAACAACCTATATTGACTATTCATTTTATACAAACCCCGAGGTTGTTAATTCATCTGGGACCAATGTTAGCGGTCAATATGTGTATCTTCTTGTTGAAGCTTATAGTGGATTTAGTTATTACAACACGACAATTTCCTTCTTCAATATTGGTGGTGGAGGTACCAGTGGCGGTAGTGGTCAAAATGACGCAGGTTCTGGAGGTGATGCTGGAGATAACGCCACAGCAGCATACAATTTGACAGTAACATCTGGATCTACTTATGCGGGGTATGTTGATCAAAATGATACTCAAGACTGGTATCTAATTTTTGTTCCAACAGGAAAAGGCATAACTGCGAGTATGAGTTTCAACGGGGTTACAAATGGTACTAACGATTTAGATCTCATGATGATAGATTCGGCTGTAACATTCTACATTGACACATCATATTATTCAAACCCGGAGTTTGTCAATTCATCGGGTACAAATGTAAGTGGCCAGTATGTTTATCTTATAGTCAGCGCATATAGTGGATTCAGTTATTACAACACCACAATTACATTTTACAATGTTGCCGGTGGTTCTACAGGATTATCCGCAGATCAGTATGAAATAAATGACGACGTAGGTAACGCAACTGCGATTACGTTGCCCTTTTCTTCTAATTCCCTAACCATTCACAATACTACTGATTGGGACGTTTTCGCTGTTAGCATGACCTCCGGGACGACTTATTGGATGAATGCAACATTTACTCATTCAGTTGGTGACCTTGACATATATTTCACCGATGCTAATTTGACAATTGCCAGTTCCTCCGTCTCATCAACTGACGATGAATCAACTTCTTGGACAGCAAATGCTACCGGGACATTCTACGGAATAATTTTGGGATTCTTGGGGGATACTAACTCCTACGGTTTAACTATCGAAGGAGGAGGGGGAGGTTCCCCTTCAAATTCTACTGGAGATGTTATTTCAACCTTTTACAGTAGAACCTACGGTGAATTAATTTCATACAATTTAACTAATTCTTCAACTTATGATTTGGATGTCCATCTATTAGTTCCTAATGGTAGTAGTTTCAATTCAGTGGCATCATATACAGATTCTTGGACATCAAATGGCTCAAACCATACCTCGCCCGCATTCATTACTTTAGCAGAAGAGAATTTGTTCTGTCTCTATGGTGAATTATATGATACTACTCAAAGTTCTATGGGGGTATTTCTTGCAGATGATATGGATTGTCTGTATCATGAAATGATGGAAACCTCTGTAACATCAGACACATCAGCTTCATTGGATGCACAAAATCTGACTGCAGGCAATCCATATTACTATCAGTGGGGGTTGTATATTTTTGGTTCATCTAATTTCTCTCAAACTGGAAATGGTAGTTTTAACGCTAATAGCACCAGTTGGACCTCGTCAGTATCCTGGATGCAACCAAATAGTGGATTACTACATTGTTTCTATGTTGAATTATTTTTCAACGGTAGTATGATTGGTGAGCACGATGATTGCTTCTATCCAGAATGGCCATCATTGGATATTACAGGTTATGTTGCAAACTCTAATGCTACAACTAATCCAATTTACTTCGATACCAGTAATTTGACTATTGGTGACACTTACTATGTGCAAGTCGGTATTGTTCATCAAAGTACTAACAACACGACATCACTTTCAGCATTGACAAATTTCACCGCCACAAATTATACTGAATCGTGGCTTTGGAACTACTCTACCCCTGCAGTAAGTGGAAATTACTGCGTAATTGGTAGTTTATGGGATAGTAACGGAATCTTACTTGATAATACATCATCAACCTGTTTCCTAATCATTCATGACGATGATGGTGATGGTGTTTGGAATTCGAACGACCTTTGCCCTAACACCCCTGCAAATGCACCCGTAGACTTGAACGGTTGTGCAGCAAGTCAAAGGGATACTGATGGTGATGGTGTCAATGATGCACTAGATCCATTCCCATTTGATGGTACTCAATGGCAGGATAATGATGGAGATGGATATGGTGATAATGCCAGTGGGAATAATCCAGACGCATTCCCTAACGATCCAAATCAATGGGTAGATACTGATGGTGATGGATACGGAGACAATTCTAACGTAACTGGTGGAGATTTATGGCCTAATGATCCATCTCAATGGTGGGATAGTGATGGTGATGGCTATGGGGATAACACAAGCGGCACAAATGGAGATGCTTTCCCGAGTGATAGCACACAATGGTCTGATGGCGATGGTGATGGATGGGGTGATAATCCAAACGGAACTAACCCAGATGCTTTCCCACAGGATGGGACACAGTGGTCAGATGGAGATGGTGATGGATATGGGGATAATCCAACAGGGAAAAATCCAGATGCTTTCCCAACAGATGGATC
>CAYNXD010000082.1:0-14864 GCA_964401115.1 uncultured Candidatus Poseidoniales archaeon
GTCGAGATATTTTTGTTCAATTCCATCTTCCAATGATGACTTTGAGAACGCATCCCATTTGCTCTTTGAGCCAATCACTCCAATTCGACTTCTCCAATTATTTGGGTTCAATTGTTGTGCAGAAAGCATACCCTTCAGCAATTCCTCATCTACAGACCATTGATGGCCAAGAAGAAGGATGTCTGAGAAACGAGCTAGAGATGTAGCATCTTCATTTTCAATGAATTCAGATGCAGAACAATTGTTCCATTCTTCTGCCTCTGGATACAATTCCTTACTTGCAAACTCTTCTCTGACATCGAAAACAGAGTGTTTCCAGTCAAGTAATTCACAGGCATCAGCAATAGCTTTCCCACAATGCCCGCCTCCGCAAAGAAGGATGTGTGGCATTGGTTGAATCACCTCGAATGAGAGCGTTGCCCGCCCTCCACAAAGACTGTCGAGAGGGGTGCCCGCTTGACCTTTGGCATCCTTATAGAGTTGGAAAGTTTCTACAAAACCGCCGTGACCACCATTCTTTTCCTGCAGTAAATTTCCTAGTTTTTCAGAGACCTTCATCTCTAGCCCAGCACCCCCAACAGTTCCACAAACTTCACCTAAGTCGGTTAGTGCAATTCTAGCGCCTGGTTTTCCAGGCACAGAACCGCTTGCAGTTAGCACAGTTGCCATAGCGACTTTCCTACCGCTCGCTAATTTCGCGGTAGTCCATTCTAAAACGGGGTGAGTCACACGCTTCCGAGTGGGCTCCCCTCCTTGAGATTAAGGTATGAGAGATTCACTGTTTTTATCGTAATTCTTCTGCAATTTGTTGTAAATTTTCTAGATCTTCAGGCGTGTCAATGTTAAGGTGAAGATATTTGTCTGCAACATTAATTCGCATTGGAGAAATAAGGTCACGTAGAGGAGTTTCAGGTTCTGCAAGCATGATTCTTTCAACATCACTACTGGTGATTAAAACAGGATGCCCTCCTCTTCCATCCTTTGTTGGGCAAGCAGTTGAGTCGGTATGACGTAGCACTTCAAGAGTTGAATTAGAGAAACCAGGCCTATCTACTGGAACAATTAGTACATTCAATTGTCGCTTACCTTTGGCTTTCGAAATAATCGTTGCTAGGCCACATTGTATTGTTCCAGTCCTTCCTTTCTCCGGTGCTGGATTCAATAAAACACTACGTTCAGGAATTGCAAAAGTCACGGGGACCAAGAGGTCTTGATTGGTGACAACTATCGGAGTAATTCCGGAGGCCTCTAAACGTTCAACCATCCATTTGATTAGAGGTATTTCTTGACCATCCATTATTATTGGAACCATTGCCTTTGGCTGTCCTAGGCGCTGGCTATTTCCGGCTGCGAGGACTATAGCGTAGAGTTGGTGCATGATACACCTTTCATGTGGCGGCGGTTCTTGACGAGTTCGGTCAATTAATGAAAAATAGTTCATGATTCAATTCTTAAATCACTCTTCTTCATAGTTATTTGAACTCAAAATATGAGTTAGAGAAAGAAATGTTGCTAATATAATTGATAATAGGACACTGATACTCAATAATCTACCAGAATTTCTTGCAAGGGGCCAGGTGGCAAATCCAAGCAAAAAGAAAATACAAATTGAAGTAATTCCAGCACCCCATCTAGCTTTGGTATCATTTTTTGTTGGGATATGTTCAGCACTAGCATGTGAAAGGTAATCGGCTGCAAATCCCATTCCTAAAAGAACGGTTGGAGCAGTGTTTATGCTACGCCCTCCAAAAATGCTAGCTAATCCATCAACTGCTAGACCTATTGCTACAGTCCCTACGGCTATTCTCGCAGACCTTGAAGGTGTTCTTGTTACAATTAAGGAAGCTACTAATATTGCCAATCCAGCAAATAAAATCTGGTTCAATCTACTCTCTTCAAAGGTTCGGGCTAGACCTGCTCCTGTTGGCAAATCGCCACCAATTCCCCCTTGTACATCCATTTGATTTAGCAAATCGGTAACATCGTCTGCAAATATTAGTGCAGCATCGGCATTCTGTCCATCAATTAACACCGCAATTGAAACTCCTGTTGTAATTCCATCACTTTGTAGTCTTGCATCATCTAGAATAATTGTTCCCTGACTCATTTCAACAACTTGGTCAATGGTGCTCTCTGTTGTATCCCCATTAGGAATTCCCATCACCATTGGCGTCTTGATTAGACCGGTATCAAACGATAGAACACTCGGATGCTGACCTAATTGCTGTTGGAGGTTTCTAACCATTTGCAGATCTTCAGTTGAGTCACCTTCCACATCGACGACTATCCAAGCAGTCGTACTTGATGCAATCATATACTTTGATTTCAGTTCATCCATTTGTTCAAATCCCGCATCATCCTCTGGAAGTAATTGTTCAATATCGAAAACTTCTACTCCTGTAGGTGCAATTACTGCAATAGATGCAAGCACCAATAGAGAGGCAGGCCAAAACCAGGAAAGAGCAGGGTGTATTTTTCTAGATTCATCAGAAATTGATTGATTGGAAGAACGCCTACTTAGATAAAAATCCTCAAGCACAAATCGAGTAATCACCCAATCAAGAAATATTCCTATTGCCATGATCAAGCCAATAGATCTGTTTGCTCGAATTGGAGAAAATATTGCTAATGATACTGCGGCAATGGTTGTAATCATTGCAATAAATAACATGTTTCGAACCTCTTCTTTACTTCTATCTGATTTACAATACCAGAATGCACCATCTACCGCAACCCCCATGATTATGGGGATGGCAATTCCATCAATGATTGAAAATTGAAATCCAATTGATGAAAGAAAACCAATTTCAGCACATATTACCAATGTAACTCCCCCAAGAGTGGCTGCAGTAAGTAACAAATCTTTCATCCAAAAGAAAAGAATTACTGATAGTAATATTAGTGTCATTGGAAGAATTATACTAAAATCATCTTCAGCCATTTCCTTAGATTTTTGAAATAACATATTCATTCCAACTGGTGTCACCTCAAATTCAGTCTCTTCACTAATTTTTTCCGCCCAAATTTTCAATGTTTCCCAATCGGTATCTTCGCTATCGCTTTCTAGCCATACCAGCCACAATAATTCGTTTGCAGCAGGAGGAATATTTGCAGTTGCACCAGAGAATGAGGGGCATGCAACTCCAAAATTAGAGTCCTGTGGTAACATCAACATACTAGCTTCAAAAGCGGTTTTCTCTTCATCAGTAGCATCTTCTCCACACCATCCATTTTCAATTCTTGGCTGTAGTACATCAAGCCATCTTGTCGCATTCTCTAGTGAGCGGTTCCGTGAATCAAAAGCATCAGACCACCTCATTAGTGGGGATTCTATTCTATGTAATCTAACATTTTCAGAATCGAAAGATGTAGATGAATTGGAGCCATCCATAGCTTCCTTTTCAAGTTGGATTAAACTTTGTACTCGACTTAAATTATCAGTTAATTGGTCACCATCATCATGGCGGAATAATAGAATCAGTTCTGATGAATGATTTTTCTCTCCACGTTCAATATCTATTTTTTCTTCAATTGGGTCATCGAATAGAACTCTAGTACTCATAGTAGGTTCAGCGGGAAAGAAAAATAGCATTGAAGAGCACAATAACATAATTGCTATTATGATTTGGCGAAGACTTACTTTCACCATTTCTATACCTCAGTAAGGTATGGATAAAATCTCATCTAAGTCCATTCCATCCAGTGGCCAGTCTCATTATCCCTATACCACCATGCGTTGGAACCTTGTGGATATTCAATCACCTCATATCCATCCATCATTTCTCCAGTAACATTGGGGGAAGGGCGTTCTGGTGAATCGAACAAAACATCTTCTTCGAAATTCAATCCATCATCTTGACGCCTCCTAAAGAGAATCAAAGTAGCAACACCAATTGATGCTAATAACAGTCCAGTTACTATTGTTAGAATAATAGTGCCCATACTCAGCGGTTGTTCATCATCTGAACTTGCAGTCCCAGTATTTTCCTCGTTAGTATCATCAGTTTCGTCAGGTACGTCAGTTACCGGGCAACCGATGAAGTCAACAGTAGTACCTTCGGGTGTATCCGGGCACGTATCCATGAGATCTTGTATTCCATCGCCGTCTGCATCCATTATCGGAGTATCTGTTCCATCATCGATTTCACATCCTAACGAATCAACTGTAGTGCCTGCAGGAGTGCTTGGGCATTCATCTACATCGTCATTCACCCCATCTCCATCTGAGTCTGATGGCGTAACTACAATTGCACAACCAAATTCGTCTACTGTTGCACCAATCATAGTGTTGGGGCATTCATCCACAGTATCATCAACACCATCCCCATCAGTATCGGAGGGAAGGGTTGTTCCGTTGCCCGTAGTTGAACCAGAATCAGATACGATAATGGTCAGTTCAGCAGGATAGTAATTACCACCTGATGCTCTAACTATAATGGTGCCATTTGGAATTGCAAATTCTACTTGACCATAATCATTTGAAATCAAAGCCACTAGGGTTTGGTTATTTTTCACAACGGTGAAAGACAGTCCTTCAACAGGTAGTCCGCCTTCATCGGTTGCAGTGACTTGTACAATGTCATTAGGCAATGGATTTGAAGGGCTAAATGATAAAGTCAAGTTCTCCATTTCAGGTGGTCCTGGATTTGGTAATGTGATTTCTGAACCCCATGCTGAGACCATTGTTGCATTTTCTGCTTCTCCTACCTTGGCCATAGCTAAAACAGTATAATCATCTCCTGGAGGTGATAGAATTGGAAGTCGTAAATCTGCACTTGAGCCCTGCCCCCATGCAACAGAACTGAATTCACTTAGGAACTCATCAAGCATTTCGATTCCATCCTCATCAGACATTTCCTCTTCACCAGAGCATGATTCGCTATTGTCATCATCAACAAACATACCACCTTCATCGTCGTATTCTACCTCAAATTCGTGAAATGTTTCATAATCTGTAGTGGTTTTGAAAAAGTATCTTTTCCCAACCTCTAAATCGTAATCAGCGTAATATCGGCCGTTCCATTCCTCCAACGCCCAATCTCTAATTGGAATGACGATTGGTCCCTCCTCACCCTCTTCAGTGAGTACTGCGTTATTGGTTGCGTTATAACTTGGCCAAGGTGATAAATCCTCAACATATTGGTACTTCATTTCCTGTCCCAAAGACATTCTAAAATTGCTATAATTCCCATCATCCCATCGTTCATCTCTCCAAATTGAAGACATTTCACAAATCTTTTCCAAATCTTGTTCGACAGGAATCCATCCAACCTCTTCTCTAACGCCTTCTCCGTAGAATAGTTCTGTCACAGATGACAAGTCTAGAGTTGATGGATCAAAACCGTTTCTAGGTGCGGCCATTGCTAGAATTCGTTCGGCTGTGTCATTTCTGAGAGCAATATTTGCTATTTGCCCAGGTCCAAGCGCCCCAGTAATGTTCAATTCACCAGGGTTGTTAAGAATCAGACCAACACTAATTGCTGTAGGGAATAATTGATCTTCTTCCAATATCATTGCGCCAATCATGGATATAGGTGCCTTGATTCTAACTTCTTGTGTTCGTGAGGCGTCACCTTGTTGGAATTCAAGAGTATGTTCTTCGTCTTCCCCCCAATCTTCTGCATCAATGTTTGGGAATGCCAATTTCATTTCAAGAGGCGTAACTATCATACTAACATTGTAATTGCTCTGACTTACTCCTGATGGGGTAACTGAGATAGAGGTCAAACCACCAGATTGAGGTTGGACTGAATAGACCGGTATTCCAGACAAAGTGGTTTCTTCAGTTAAACCACCAAAAGCGATTGATGCCTCGGTAACCAATGCGAAATTCATCCCCATTCCTGTGAATGTAGTTCCATCAAGTCCAGTATGTTTGGTCTGTGCAACGGTAAGATAAACTCCAGGCAGGGTTGGAGTTACAGTCATTCCTGCGCCCCCACTTTGGTTGGTAGTTAGGATTTGTTCGTCCATCACTTCCATTGGTCCATTAGTGAAAAACCCATCAATTATCACTGCATTAGGCATCCCTGATTGTGTTCGGATTAGTTCGCATTCACCCTTTTCGAAATGCCCTTCAAACCATCCTTCTCCATCATCTCCATCACGCCAGAACCCTTGGTCTTCAGTAAAGTTTGTTGAATGTGTAACAGTATTTCCATCCACATCAGTATAATGAATGTTAATTGTATGCTCTTGAACAGCATCATGCTCATAATATTGATGGCTCTCCCATCCATCAACATCATTTCTTGATGTAATATTGAAATCTCCCCAGTCAATTTCTACATCGCTAAAAGCGGGTTTATCGAACTCTCCATCGTCATTTCTGAAGCTCTCATAATTCCATCCAATGCTAACGTGATGGCCCCCGCCATGACCTTCTGTTCTAGAACAACCAGACGTTCCTGAAAGCGGAATCTGCTTCATAATATCAAATTCAAGACCATCTACTGTAGTTCCAGATGTTGTGATATCTACTAGACCAGTTAGGCCTGTGGTTTCGGTACTAGCATCCCACGAATCACCAGATCCAGAAATTTCTATATCATAGTCCAAACTAGATGCTTGTGGGTATTCCTTTTCTTCTTCATCTTCGTGACCACTATATGGGCTAATTACCACACTAACATCTCCGCTTAGGTCTGATTCAGTATATTGTCCAGTTAATGTTCCGCTTGCAGAATTAATTTCCACATCCCCATCGGGAGAGAATTGTCCAATTGCCTCTTCAGCAAGTTGTGGTGAAACTCGGAAAATTGCAATATCTGCTTCTGCATTCTCTATTGGTCCAGAATAATTGTATGAAGTGGTACTCAAAGAATATGGCTCGCTAACTAGCGTTGTTTCATCCTGTTCAACAATAACTCCCAATGCTGAGACAATGAAGGTTTCATCTGTGTTTTCGTATAACATTGATTCAAACATTGAGGGTCTCATATTTTCCATTTCAAGATGCGCTCCTTCCATAGATGACATGTCCCCGTTGAACTCATCCATCGGTTGTGTGAATGTCCATACTGCATCCTCTATTGATTCAGCAGTTAGGCGCCCATAATATACATCACGGTCACTATCTTGTTCTAAGACAGTGTTAATTGTAACTCCATGATTATTGGTCATGCTCATATTATATTGGTCAGGATAATCGCTTTCATTCCAAGGACCCCAATATCTTAATTCTATTCCAATATCAAGGAGGTGTGAATTATAGAGAGTAGTTTTTACATCCCATAGTTCTTCAAAAACCACAGATTCAGGTTCCGAGGATTCCCCTTCTTCGTCCTCCTCTTCATCAGGATTCCATTCCATATCTATTTGGCCGAAAGTTGCATTTCTCAACCATTGTCCAAATTCTCCTAGGGTTTCTCCTGTAGCATTCCAAACCGGATCTTCTAAGGAATCGAAAATATCATTGATTACATCTTCTGGCAAGGTGTTGAAATTATCTAAAACATCGTTGACATAGGATGAGGAGGAACTAGACTCCATGTTTGAAGTCCATGCCTGGCCTTCACTAGTCTCCAATAGATACTCGTATTGCCAGATGATTTGGTCAGGGATGTCGTCTCCATTCGTGTCAATTATATCTGTATCACCTAATTCTTCAGCCATTTCAAACCAGCGAACAAGTAAAACTTGTACAGGAGTCATATTAGTTAGGTCTCCATCAACTAATGGCATCATCCAGGCTTCTAATGCATCAATAATAGCATCTGGATGTCCAGATACAGTTAGTAAGGCAAAATTATGGACTATCGTTTGAATCGCTTCGGCTTCTTTTGTACTATTTGCCAAATCATCCATTGCCTGCTTAAGAGAAACCCATTCGTTACTACCAATTAGTGCGTTGTAAGCGGCTTCAAAATCACCAGTCCCCTCAAATCGGGTATAATTTTCTATTGCGTCAAATGTTTGGATATAATCTACTACATCCTCAAAATCATCTAATGTTCTAGGAATTGGAAATTCGCCAGCATAGAGCATTAGTCCAGTGATAAATGACATTCCAGCATTTACATCATCAGAATCGAAGAATTCCATCAAAGCGGTTAGGAAATGTGCTCCTGCAGACATGTTGTATTGGTTATGCCCAGCATCAATCATAGCATCCCATAATTGCTGGCTTCCTCCCATCCCTTGCCCTTCAGTTGCTACTGCAACAAAGGTGGACCAATTACCATTAGCTTCTACAATGGTCTCCAAAGAATCGATTTCTCCTTTGATTTCTAGGCAAGGGTTTGCTGAATCCCATGCATGATCAATTGCTTGGAGTACAGTCTCAAATTCACCTCGTAAAAGTTGAGGTAATTGGGTTGGGTCATCAGTCGCCACTAAGTTTCCATCTTCAGCAATTACCCTAGCTCCATAAGTTCCCCCAACGGAGTTACTTGGAACTGTATAAATCCCATCCCAAGTCATGGTATTACTATCGTTTTCGTGAGGTCCGGCTTGGAGCAACACGATTGTATCAATGACAACACCTGGTCCAGGTAGAGCAGTATTGGTAATCAAATCAATAGGGTCAATATCTGGATATTTGATGATGTCAGCAGTAACTAGTGTGGAACTAGTATGCCCTCTTGTTAGTGCCATTATTTCCACGTCTGAACCGACGCTAACAATTTTGGTTGTAACATATCCATCGATGCTCAACGTAGTAGTATTTCCATTCAAAGTGGTAGTATCATTTGGTGCCGGGATTTGTGCAATTGTTGGTGATAGCGACATCCCCGCCATCAAGAACACAATAAGTATGCTCACTCTCCTCATGTGCGCGCGCGAGATAACGCTGTTTTATTATCTAATGCTATATATTATCATGACAAATAATCTACTTCAAGACCGAAACCCCGAATATTAATTTTCCATTATCATTCATTAATGAACCACAGTCTTGATCATCAAAATTTACTTCATTCCATGTTCCCGATTTTGTTGAAAACGAAGTGCTGGGTAGGCCAGCGGCCTCAAACCAGATTCCCATGGGGGATATTATTGGGCCATTAGAATCAACAACCTCCCAAGATTTTGATGCGATTATCTCTTCGTTGTTAGAGAGACACCAAGGAATAACATTACTAACTTCTCCACCCAAATCAATTTTTTCTCGAATCCCTTCAATTCCAGTTGGTGAATTGTTTGTCTGAGGTGTGCCTGTAATTATTTCCCAATTACTGGGGTGTTGAATAATAATTGGTATCGAGGGTTCTTTGTAAGTCGAAGTCAAATTTATCTCATGTTCAGTCAATGAACTGCATAAACTGTCTGGAAGACATCCACGAGAGTTCTGTATATTTTCATCTATTTGATCTATAATTATCCAAGGGCCTGTACGACTCAGATAATTTCCATTATCTGTAACGAAGGATGAATCGTACCTCCCTTCAGGTTGCCATTTTGGTGGGTCATGAGCAATTACTAATTCCCAATGTTCTGAAATATCTCCTGCATCCCAATCTATCGAAAGCCACTCCCTTACAATCATGCCATTACCCATATCCTCACGAAGATACACGATATTAAGTTCAGCTTCGATTCTTCCTAATCTATCTGCATCATCAATCAGTTCAGTAAGGTTCACATTACCACTAATTTGTAATCCGGTAGGGGTATTTGTACAGTCTGTACAACCTTCACTAATAACAGAAATAGAATCCATATTTATTGTGGCGATTGCTCCACGGTCGTAATCCTGCAATCCTAGGGAGTCCATCGCTGCTCTAGTTGTGAGAGTCATAGTTCCAGTGATATTCGAGATTTCTAGGTCGATTTTAGTTTCATTTTTCTCTTCAACAACCAACGTCATAGTTGCTAGCAAAACAGTTGCAAGAACCAACCACTCTACAATGGATACAACCCGCTGCCTATTGTTATCCACATTATTGCGAATCGGCAGTTATTGATGGTGTTAACCCTAGAAATCAATTATTCTAGTAGAGTTTGACTATCGTGTAATTTCACGTCCAATAATTAACCTCTGAATTTCAGAAGCGCCCTCGTAAATCTGCATAACCTTGGCAGCGCGCATTAACCTTGCAACAGGATATTCTTCGGTGTATCCATATCCTCCGAAAATCTGAACCGCTTCAATTGTAGCCTCTGTAGCCATATCTGCTGCAAATCTCTTTGCATGTGCAGCAGCTTCAGTATTTGGCAGATTATTATCTGCAAGCCATGCAGATTTCCAAACCAATAATCTAGCCGCTTCGATATTTGTCTTCATGTCAGCGAGTTTAGACATTATCATTTGATGTGCTAAAATGGGTTTGCCAAATGTTTCTCTTTCTTGTGCATATGCAAGCGAGTGTTCGTATGCGGCGCGTGCAACCCCAACCGCATGAGCAGCAACGCTTGGTCTTGACAGATCGAAAGCAACCATGGCATTGAACCAACCATTCCCCTCTTTGCCACCTACGAGGTTTTCTACTGGGACCTTCACATCCTCAAAAATTACAGATCTAGTATCTGAGCAACGCTGACCCATAACATCTTCTTTTTTGCCTATTGTGATTCCATCCCAACTAGATTCGACAATGAAACCGGACATACCCTTGTAACCAGCTTCCTTGTCAGTATATGCAAGCACAAAGAACCAATCAGCATAACCTGCCCCAGTAATGAACATTTTAGTGCCATTTAGGAGGTAATGATCTCCTTTCAGTACAGCATTTGTTTTGATTCCTTGAACATCGCTACCAGCGACCGGTTCGGTAACACAATACGAGCAAAGAGCGCCATCGTTTACTAGCATTCCAAGGTATTTCTGCTTCTGTTCATCAGTCCCTCCAGTAATTATAGGGGCTCCAGTCAATCCGTTAGCGTAAGCTGCAGTTGCAAAACCAGGATCACCCCATGCTAATTCTTCCTGAACCAATACTTCGGCCATTACCCCCATACCCATGCCACCGCATGATTCAGGGACATGCAGGTTAGTTAGGCCTGTTTCGTGAGCCAACCTAATAGCCTCTCGAGGATATTCACTGTTATTGTCCCAATGTTCAGCATTTGGACGCAGTTCAGTTTCTGCGAATTCGTGAGCTAGGTCTCGCAACATTTCCTCCTCTTCACTCAGCGCGAAGTCGACCATAGTCGGGCGAGTGGCTGTTTCGCCTTTACCATTCGCCTTGGATATTCCTGTCAAATCGCCCCATAAAGGAGTGCTAAGAAAATCAGATAACATCCAATTAGAATGCAACCTTCTTGCCTATTGAATTTGAAATCAGTCCACATAAACACGAGTGCTAGAGCCGTACAGAAGAGTGTTGAAGGCATTATCAGTTGATTGAATAGTGACTGATTTGATAATTCAATGGGATTAACCACTGCTGCAATCCCAACAGAAAGCAATGGGTCGGTGATGTTAGAACCAATCAATGTTCCAACAGCCACTCCTGTACTCCTCTTAGCAGCAAGAATTGCAACTGCCAATTCTGGTACTGACGTTCCAATAGCAGATAGAGTGGTTCCAACAACAGCAGAAGGAACTCCTAATTCGATAGCAATTCCAGCCGCTGACTCAACTACTCTAGCAGAGGCGAACATAGCCAAAGCGAGTCCTGCAATCAACATCACAATGTATGAGGCTCCAGTCCAATTCAGTTCAATTCCAGACTCTGAACGAATCTCCTCAATGACTTCAAATTCCTCATTTCTAATTTCTTCTCTATGTTGTATCAAATAGGTCATGTATAGCACATAAATTAGACATAGAAGACCACCTTCTAAACGATTTAAATCACCATCAACAAGAATTAGCATTGAGAGTAAGAGCACAGCTAGAAACATCATTGCACCATCTCTCTGAATCCAAGCGGGTTTTACTTTCATGGGTCTGATAATTACTACAATTCCTAAAATTAGAGTAATTTGAACCAAAATTGATCCATAGATATTACCCAAGGCAAAATCAGTTGCGCAGTCAGTGGCTCCAACTTGACACGGATTGAGATAAGCTTCCCAAGCAGCTTGAGAAGAGATGAGAATTTCTGGAAGAGAGGTTCCTAAAGAGACAATTGTCAATCCAATTATCACTTCAGCAATTCCTGCCCTTCTAGCAATTCCTTTGGCACCTTCAACGAAGAAATCCGCTGAGGTAATCAATAGACCAATTGCTAGAATGAGTAAAAACGCGCTAACTGCCATTCCAGAAAAACTCGTGTCTTCAGCAGTAATTGTTTGAACGCCCATCATGGCCAAGAAAAGTGAAGCAATTACAAGAACTTGATTCCACATAAATAGACTCAGAATCCCTCTGACTTTCTTTTTATTAGCGGGTTTTTGGGTTGGGATTGCCTCATCTTCAATATCTTCTAGGGAGTCATCTTCCTCATCACCCGACATACTCTGACCCCCCCCTCGCTCAAATCTCTAATTCATGACGGTTCCGATGTTATAGATTGTAATTAGAACAGATTTTCTAGATGTGAAACCACTAGTTCGACATTTGGAATAGTGTGATCTTCAAGCGTTGGTGAGAATGGAACTGGAGTGTCTAATGCGCCAAGGATTACAGGTTTCGATTCTAAATGATAGAATACCTCTTCTTGAATGCGGCTACTAATCGTATGTCCAAATCCGCCACTGTATTGGGCTTCTTGGAGAATCATGTATCTCCCGGTTCTTTTTACAGAATTAACACAAGTTTCTGTATCAAATGGCAATATTGTACGTAAATCAATGATTTCAATTTGCTTATCTTTAGTAGCTAGTATTTCTGCCGCTTTCAATGCAACATGTACCATTGCCCCATATGTGATAATTGTGGCATCATCCCCACCTCGAATTACCTCAGCTTTACCTATTTTGTAGCAGCCAGTTCCTGAATCGAGATGCTTCTGAACAGATTCTTTGTCCAGAATTTGGTTGATATTGTCACCCCAACCAGTTAGCCCGCCTCTAAGGCCATACATTCCAATATGTTCCAAGAACAGAACCGGATCAGGAATTGATGATGCTTCAACAAGAAGGTCGTATGCATCTTGTGGTGTGGAAGGAAATACAATTACTAAACCAGGGTCATTAGCGAACCACGATTCAATCATGTTTGCGTGAAATGGTCCAGAACGAGTCTTGGCCCCTAGTGGAATTCTAACTACTAGTGGGACTTCCGCACCCCATCGCCAACGCAATTGTGCTGCATTGTTGATTAGTGGATTCATGGCCAATGCTGCAAATCCACCAAACTGGATTTCTGCCATTGGGCGTAATCCCCCTAGGGCTGCACCAGTGGCAGCGTGTACAATTATGGCCTCTGAAAGAGGCATGTCTAGAAGCAGGTCAGCATGCCCTTTCGCTTTCAAAGGCATATTCAGTCCAAAAGCACCAGCTATTTCCATATCTTCTCCCATGAATATCGTTCTATTGCCCCACCTTTCTGCAATAGCAACCATGGCTTGTTGTATTGCTCTACTGAATGTAGAAGCATTTGTTTCAGATGAGAATTCTATTGCTAAGTCCCCAGATGGTAAAACAGGCCTCTCTTCAATCGTACTTGCCTCTCCAGACAATCTAGAGAGCTGATTTTCATGGGAGTCAGCGTCATGTATGCTGGTAATTCCAGTGGTCACTGTACTGCCCATTGGCCAATCCATATTGTCAAGATCTGAGCGGGCGGAATCAACCAGACTCTTTTCCTCTTTCTCTATTCGTTCCAGATCTTCCTCTTCGACACCTAGTTTCTCTAGAAGTGTGCGATGGTTTGGTATAGGGTCTTTCGCCTCCCAATAGGCTAGAAGATCACGGTTCACATAGCCAGGAGGGTTTCCACTTTTAGCTCCTAAATACAGATCATCGTGGTGGTGTGCATGGCCGCAGCCTCGCATAGTTTCCACATGAATTAATGTTGGCCCCCCTCCTGTAAGAGCAAACTCTCTGGCAACAGCTGTACTGGCATAGAAAGCAGCAGGATCAGAACCATCAATGGTCCATGAAGGAAGTCCAACAGCCCTTCCTTTATCAGCCCACAACTCTGCATTGTTTTGGTGGGCACTGAATGTATCTAGTGCAATCTGATTATTTTGAATCATGTAACAAATCGGTAACCCTCTTGCTCCTGCAAAATTCAGAGCCTCCCAGAATTCACCACTACTGCTACAACCTTCACCTACTGGTGCAAGGTGGAAGCGATTCATTTCCAACCTCTGACTTGCAAGTGCTATTCCTGTTGTTGTTGCAGATGCTATTGGTAGGGGTGCTGTTGGTGGCAGAACACCAACGGACCAGTTGCCGATATGCAAATCCCTCCCTCCCGCTCCAATATGGCCACCATTCATCAGCGAGTCCAATTTTCCAGTTTGAGCAGCAAAAATCTCTGCGGGAGTCTGTCCCATTGCTAGAGCAAGACCAACATCTCTAATCATTGGTGCAACTATGTCTCCTGAATGACGCATACCTTCGGGTTGGTCAATTGCCCTGTTTAGGGCACTAGCACAAGCAACAATTCCTTCTTGCCAAGTAGATCTGAATCCTTTCCCTCCGAATTTTCCCCCATCAGGTGTCTCTAGCCCCTCGGTAAAGAGCGTCTTTAGACTCTCATCTAGATTACGAGTTCTAGCCATCCACCTTTGCCATTCCAGCCTCTGTTCAATTGTGACGGATTGTTCATGGGCAATCCTACGCAGAGCAAGTCGCAAATCAATTGCAAAGCGTGCAGAGCGCCTATCAAGGTGTAAATCTCCACTACGACGAGGAACGACCTCCTCCTGAGAAATTTGAGAGGTTAGGTCCTCGCTCCCCCTACGCCCGAGATTATCTTGTATTGCAGAAACTAAATCATTAGAAAAAATGTGGAATTCTTCTCCATCCCATTCTTCTATTTCAGATGTCATTTCATCCCATATGAATGCAAAAACTCTGAGATGTCC
>CAYNXD010000083.1:0-6455 GCA_964401115.1 uncultured Candidatus Poseidoniales archaeon
TCAATAGATTCATGACATATTTCAACGGTGCCACCGCCCCCGAATCTTGCAAAAATGTGGCCCCCAGCATCGCTTGCAACAGTTTCACATTTGTGGAATACGCTCATAGTCAAACCCAAAAATAGCATGCAAACGCACCCAAACCATGCTGCAATTGTACGGTGTAATTTCTCAGAAAGAATCAATACAAAAGAGGCGATGAATACCAGTAGCACAATCTGTTCAGGACTAATCATGAATTGGCCGGGGCGAAGGACATCTAAAAGGATGACTAAACAAGATTACAACAACATTCAATTAAACTATTTGAAAAGCTACTCTATTCTGAATCATCAGAACTAAATTTTCCAACAATTGATTCTGAGGATTCGGGGATTAAATCTTCTAAATCTACTTCAATATCTATATCTGGGTCGATGTCTTTTTCATCATTTACGACAACGATTTCCTCGCGGGCGTATTCGGATGTTGTGAGTGCGGCATCTAAAGCTTTCAAGGTCTTCTCAATCACATGTGAATTCAGTTGACCAAGGCGTTCGGCATTTCTCAATGCCTCTATTTCTGCCCTAATCAAATCACGGCGTGCAGATTCGACACGACTAGCATGTACTAGGGAGGTTTCTGACAACTCAACTATCTTGGTTTTAGAATCATCAATTCTCTCTTGGTATTTTTCAGCCAATCTCTCGCGGTCATTCTCGCTAATCATTCCTTGAGAACTAAGAGCGGATAACTTCCTTAAAGCCGCCCTAGATGCAACTAGTCTAGCCAAAGCCGATTCATAACGTGCTTCACTTTCAGCTAACCTACCAGCGATCCCCAACTTATTTAGGAGCGGTTTCATGGTTAAACCTTGAACAACTAGAGTGAAAAATATGACGCTAAATGCTAGCACTAACATTTCGTGATAAATTTCCTCACCCAATTTTACGGTCACCAATCCATCACCAAATACAACTGCCTGGCCGTCATGCACAATATGAGAAAGAAGCAATAGCATCGCAATTGGAATTGAACCCCGTAGCCCACCCCACCACATTGCAATTTGCCACCTTCCATCAATCTTGTTTGTTTGCCACAAATTAGCTATGCGCGTCAATGGGAACACTACTAATCTGGCTATTAATGCCGCCGAGACTGCTACTAAAGCCAAGAAGCCTGTATGTGAATCCCAAGCAACCACTGACTGTAACTCATACCCGACTATTAGGAATAATATGCTATTTACTAGGAAGGAAATTACTTCCCAAAAATGGTGCATACCGACTCTGGCACTTGGAGTCATACCCTCAGGAGCACCTTTGTTACCAACAAGTAATCCGGCCACTACTACTGATATCACCCCACTACCATGCATTAATTCCGCCAGTAAAAATGATCCAAATGCAAGAGCTACGGTGAGGGCTATTTCGACTAGATGGTCCTCACTTTGATGCAACAAGTGATTAGCGATCATCCCACAGATGTAACCAACTACGGCACCTACAGCAACTACGACCAAGAAATCAGCAATGCCGCTGGTCAGAACAGCGCCAAATTCAATTGACCCACCAGCAAATACTAGAAGTGTCGTTCCTAAAATTATATTGAATAATACAATAGCCGTGCCATCATTAAACAACGATTCACCCTCAAGAAGAACTGCCAATCTTTTTGGAGCACCTAAACTTCTCACAAGGGCTAGAACACTTACTGGATCAGTTGCGGCCAAAATTGAACCAATCAATAGCCCATATAGGAAACCATGATCCTCACCCCACCAAATCAAGCGCCAACAAATTAGAGCAATCACTAGGGTGTTGATAATAACTCCAGGTATTGCCAATAGTGAAATTGTTCTCCAATTACTCTTCAACTTTTCAATGTGCATTGCTGACGAACCTTCAAACAATAAAGGGGGCAACAAAATGAATAAAATCAATTCTGCTGAAAGAAGTCCCCCGCTCGGTTCAATCCCTTCGAACATTGATTCCCCAAGCCATCCAAGAATAAGACCAACTATTACTAGGGCAATTGTGTAAGGCAACCTAACCCAGCGAATTGCAATCGCTACCAATAATGCTAGAATTAGGGTACCTAGCAAACCTTCCAACCAAGTGGGCGGTATTACAGACATCAAACCGCGGACATTCTATTCGCTGTTAAAATCACGCCTGAAATCTCATATCAAACTTGAAAAATTAACTAATTATGATTAACCGAAACAATCGAAATCATTGACTATTTGCGATGGAAAACGGCTATATTGCCCCTTGTCAAAATTAGGTTTGATGACGTCCCGTCTGCCATTTTAATCCATAATTCATCTTTCAAAGATGAAGCATCTGCAATTCCGCGATTTACTTTAACCTTGACAAGATTTCTTGTTTTCAACTGTGAATCAAGTTCAGATATCAAAGACTCGGTCAGACCTGATTTACCCACCCTAATTGTGACCTCTAGATCAGAGGCAAGAGCCATTTTTTTGAGTCTTTTTTCAGCGTCACTCATTTTGATTCCCCTTATAGTTCGGACCTTGTCGATTAATTCTACCACAAGTTAGACACGTCACATGCAAAATCTTGCTTCTAATTCTAACTCTTGCGTTAATACCGGGCCTGAGCCCTAATTGACAATCCCTACAAACCCAAGTTCGGCGACCATTTGGAAGACCTAGCCGGTGCCTCCTTCCTAGACGTAAAATATCACGTGCTGCTGAATCAACACATTCCTGATTATAATCCCAGGGTTTAGACAACAACTCTTCGAGATGTCTTTGAGCAGCTAATGCTCTTTCCCTCCTCTGTTTTATTCTCCGAAATCTTGAACGGCCCCTTCTTGACATCCCAACACCATTTCAATCTAATAATTGTGATATCTCTGCAGCCACTTGATCCATCGGCTGATTACCATTAACTTTCTTCAGAATTCCTTTGTTAGAATACCAATCTGCAAGAGGGGATGTTTGGCTATGATAAGCTAAAAGACGTGTCCTTACTGCCTCTTCATTATCATCCTTTCTTTGGACTAGACGGCCAGCAATATCAGCAGGCGCGGGGCGGAAATTTACATGATATATTTCCGCAGTCTCTGGATCCATTCTACGGCCGACTATTCGTTCAACGATTGATTCATCCGGCACTTCAATTGAGATTACCAATGAAAGAGTAGCAATCTTTGCAAGAGCCTCTGCTTGAGGAATCGTGCGAGGGAATCCATCGAAAAGAACGCCATTACTGGCATCATTATGATTCATTCTATCTGCAATTAATCCAATAATTACCTCATCGGGAACTAATTCACCCACATCCATGTATTTTTTTGCTTCCAAACCCAATTCTGTACCCTCATTTAGAGCGGTGCGTAACATATCTCCAGTCGACACTTGTGGCTTTCCGGTCGCTGCTACAATTGCTTCTGCCTGCGTACCCTTACCTGCACCAGGGGGGCCGAACAGAACAATGGATTCACTCATATCTGTTGGGACAATGCCCTTAACAATAAGACCAACGGTCACAATGAACTAGTAATGAATGAGCGAATGTGTCATTTGCCCGGACTGGATTAATCATGAATTTGGCGGTGGTGGCGGAGGTGATCCATCAGGCAATGGAGGAGCACCCAAAGGAGCAGGCGGAGGCCCAGGCGGCTTGGGGGGCGACAATGGTTTTGGACCTGATGCAGCGAGTGCTGCTGCTATTTCAGAATCGCTAACCGAACCCGAGACCATGTCGTCAGTTTTTACTCCAATATCTAGAGCCGCATCTCGACGCTGTTCAACACTACCCATCATCGTTGAGCCGGGCGACAAAATCTGCTCGCCTGAATCGAACGTAGAGCGGCTCTTCCTCAACATCAAAACCAAACCAACCAAACTACCTAGAATAATTAGTGAAATTAATCCTATGACCCATGAAGGAATCCCGGCTGCTTCAAGTGCCTGTAGCAAACCACCACTCTCCCCAGATAGAGATGATGAACTAACCGACAATTCAGAAGAACCATTGATTAAAATTGCATTTTCTGTTGAAGTGGGGATTGCACTAATTGTGATTGTCCCTAGACCTACTGCCCCATCATTCATCACTGTGAATTCTAATGTTTGTGAGGACCCGGATTCTAGGTTCTGAATTGTATCAAGGCCAGAAATTAGCCAAGTAGAATCTGCAGAAATTTCAAAATCTACTTTGCAAGGAGTGTTTCCATCATTAGTGACCGTGAGATTGTCACTCCTAATCTCCCCATCACTCAGTTTGCTGAAGTCTTGACCGTCGGTAGAAAGTGTGATCCATGCAGACTCAATTCCAACAAAGCCCATTGTTGCAGTCCTAACCAACTCTTGCCCACCATACGTGGTACCCGTAACCATCAATGTTAGATCCCCTTCCAATGGCCCAATTGGAGTATTAGGTGGCATCAGTACAGAAATTTGTACTTCATCAGTTCGATGCATTCCTAGATTATCAATTGGGATTGATTTGAAGCCGACTTGCCAACCCTCTGGGACGCTACCAAATTCCCAATCTAGGTTTAGAGGCACATTGCCTTCATTTGCAATCATAAAGGAACCATAAGATGCTTGGCCTGGAGCAACATTCATCACATCAACTGGAGAAGGCGAAAGTGAAAGTTCAGGCCTCTCCTCCACCTTTAATTCGGTCCTATTCAATATGAAATTTGAAAGCGTGAATTGTGTTCTAATGTTTATCGTATTGGATTCACCATTTGACACTTCAGCTGGTACGTGAATCTGTATTCTACAATCGACAGATTCGCCTTCAGATAGTGATAGTGATAGTGAATTGTCATCTTCTAGAGACCCACAGAAAATTGCCAAAGGCCACGACGGGAGTGTGGGTGTTACAGTGACATCTAGATTGATAGGAACATTACCAAGGTTGGACACTGTTAGAGTCAGATTAAGATCTTGGTCATTGTCAACCGCCTCATCTAGGGCATTTCCCGCAGCACCTACTGGCACACCATTTGATGAAAATAAATCAGTACCATAATCATCTAATCTCGATACCGTAATAGTAGTAGAGTCGACTTGAGATAGTGACGGGTTATTAGTATGTGAAGTTGTACTAGAAATGCCTTCCTGGACCCCTGCCAGAGGGTTACAACAAACGACTGGAGGGACCTTTACTCTTATTGCTACTGAAATATATTGTAACCTCAATAAAGGTTCTAGCGTAATTGTTGAAGAGTTACCATTACCAACTCCAACCGCCCACCTATTGGGAGTTTCGCATGATATATTGTAGGCACTTGGGGAATTTCCGGGATTCATCACTGATACTGCGAAAGTAGCTTCCTCACCAGGCATTGCAGAAAGTCCCGAAACTCCTGCCAGTGCGGTAATCATTCCATCTATATTTTCAACGATAATTGTAATTCTGACTGTGTGAGAAACTACTGGTGAAGAACGATACCATGCCGTAATATCCACCACATAAGTACCAGGTAGAGCATAGATTGGATGAGGTGATGCCTCAAGGTTAGCGGTTTCGTCACGTAATAGCAAATCTAGAACTATCTCATTATTCCCACTACCAATTGGCTCCAATTGATAATAAGGATCAAGTGAAAGGAATTTCAACCATTCATCTGAGGGAGTATCAAGAACACCGTCAGAACGAACGTATTGAACGGGAGTGACTCGAAGATCAATGCTCTCATTACTAGTCCCTTCATTTGCAACTTTGAATCTAATGTTAACTTGATCTTCTTGAGAGGGATCTATAGTTCGGGTTTTTGCTTGTTCAAATTCTAAATCGGTCACAGGTAGAACTCCCGATTCAAGATATGGGGTGACCCTTACACCAATTGCAGAAACATTTACCTGTAAATCAAAAATATTGTTATTGACACCTTGTGAAAAATCATTTGGTTCATCAATCACATCATTCACGTCAAGAGTAAGGCGCAAGTCATGAAAACCTGTTGATACAAAGGTGTGAGTGAAAACGAGTGAGTCGCTTGTACCACCGGCTAAACCACTCTTGGTTTCATTATAGAGAATTTGTCCGGTCGTCAAATCCTCAACCATCACATCATAAGGTGATGTCATTGAGGGTGCTTGATTGACCCAATTAGCCCCCATTATGAGAGTTTCACTCTCCAAGGGTTCAGATGTAGATACCCAAAGACTTGATGTTACCGTTGCAAGATCGCTCACGGGATTCTCATTACCCATAGCAGTGATAACAACAGAATAATCTTGGGAAGAACCCCCTGAATGTGAAACTTGAATCGACCAGTTGCCAGTTTGAGTATTGCCCAGTTTGACTCTCTCTACATTATTCAACGAATCGTGAGAACCACCGGTAGTTGAAAAACCGTTATTGAAGACATTTCCTTTATACTGAGTCCCATCAGGAGCACTTACTGTCAAATCTAAATCATTCACTAAACGGGCTGTTGATTGGCTGGCTGAGGAAGAACCCTCTCTATCATTCCACACAAGTGTAACT
>CAYNXD010000084.1:0-30337 GCA_964401115.1 uncultured Candidatus Poseidoniales archaeon
CAATGGGTTAGGGAGGCACTACCTGCGGAAGCTAGTCGTAGTTGGGTAAGAATTGATGGTCGTCGCCCAATGTTGCTTTCTAGTGAGCCACTTGATATGGATAAATCATTAGTCAAAGCATTTGTATCTTCAACAGGTGAAGTGATTAGTCGCTTGAAAGTAGAACCAACATTGGACAATTTATCACCCATACTAGTTTCTGCAAATTATGCATATCTTTCAAGACTGACACTTAGGTGCAAGATGAATCCTACAATTCAACCAAAGTTACAAGCACTACTTGACAGTGGTTTGAAAGATTATCCTAGAGGGAAGAATGGGTTTTTGGCTGATGTTGAAACTAAGGAAGGTAGTGCATGGTTTATTTGTAGAGAACCATGAAATAACGAAAAACTTGATGATTTTCAATAAATACCCCTATGGGGTAAATCGTCTCTGTTAAATAGGGGGGGTAGGTCGCGGAGCCGCTACACAGTAGCCACTGGGTAACCAGTGTACTCGGGGGAACCGAATATGGCGAAAATAGACGAAAGCGAACTTGGTGACGATTTTAGATATATTCTAAGGTTAGCCATGTCCGATGTTGATGGAATGAAACCAATTGGATTAGGTCTCACTTCAATTAATGGAGTGGGTAAGCGAACAGCAACAGCTCTTTGTGAGATTGCAAGTGTTGATAACAAAAAATTAGGCGGTCATTTAACTGATGATGAATTAACTAAATTGGGGGATGCGATTGAGTCATATCCTACACAAGTTCCTAATTGGATGTTGAATAGACAACGTGATCTACACACCGGTGACGAATTTCATTTGTTTTCACAAGATGTAAAAATGGTTCAGAAAGAGGATATCGAGCGCCATAGGGCTGTGAAGAGTTATCGCGGTATTAGGCATGCAGTAGGTGGCAGAGTTAGGGGTCAAAGAACTAGATCCAATAGTAGAACAGGACTCACACTTGGTGTGCAGAAGAAGAAGTGAGGTGAGTAATAATGGGACATCCGAAGTTTAGCCGCAGATTATGGCAAGGCCCTAAGCACCCTTGGCAGTCAGAGAGAATCGATGAGGAGCGCACATTAATTTTCACATATGGATTACGTAATCACCGAGAAATATGGAAGGCACGTAGTAAGTTACGTAGGTGGCGCTCAAATGCAATGAAGTTGATTGCAACAGCAGATTCTGGAGAAGATGATCACGTTTCTAGAGAGAAGGCGGATTTGATTAATTCACTACATCGTAGAGGGTTACTACCGGAAGGGGCCACACTTGATGACGTTCTAAGACTAAATGTTGAGCATGTGTTATCTCGCCGCCTGCAATCTCAAGTCTATTACAAAGGTCTTGCAGCGAGTCCAAAGCAGGCAAGACAATTGCTAATCCATGGCCACATTTCCATTGGTGATCAAGTTATGACAGTTCCCGGATACATTATTTCTAGAGAGGAAGAAGCAACTTTGCAATACAACGCATCTTCAGATGTTGCTAATGAACAACACCCATTAAGGCAGGAGATAGAATCAATTCGCTCTACTGCTGATTATGGTGAAGAAGGATCATCTCTTGAGTTGAATGACAATGATGCACCAAGTGCTGAAGAGGTCGCACAATTAGCCGAAGCAGTTGCTGCAGCACCAAGTGCTGATGATGTTAGTGGAGGTGAATCATGATGTCTCGAAGGTGTATAATTAACATTTTCAGTTCTTACAACAATATCTTGATGACCGCTACCGACCAAACGGGAGCTGAAACTATTGCTAAGTGTACTGGTGGCCAAGTTACTAAGAAAGGAAGTGACAAAGGTAGCCAGTTTGCTGCAATTAGGGCAGCTGAGCGTTTAGCTGAAGCAATTCAGGAAAGGGGATTCACACAAGCGGTAATCAGATACCGCGGCCAGGGGGGTAATAAGAGTCCAAATACGGGCCCTGGGGCACAACAAGCTGTAAGAAGCCTAACTCGTGCTGGGATTCAAGTCCAAAGAATTGAAGATTGCACTCCAAGGCCACACGATGGCACCAAGCGTAAAGGTGGAAGAAGGGGACGAAGAGTTTGAACAGAGGTGATATGATATGCCAAAATTAACAGTACTTTCCGAAGAAGAACATTCTATGTCTGTTCTTGTATCAAAAGGTGACAGAGCATTCGTAAATGCTTTGCGTAGAACGATGATAGCAGATGTACCAAAATTTGCAATTGATCAGATGCGAATAGAACTTGGACTGTTTCAAGATAAAGATGGTTTTTCAAACCCACTTGACTGCCCAGAATGCAAAAAAGTGACTCCAGATAAGAGGCCCTGTGAAAAATGTAAATTCTATGAATCAAATTTCGCACTCAGCGATGAACAGTTAGCTCATAGATTTGCAA
Organism: uncultured Candidatus Poseidoniales archaeon; assembly: GCA_964401115.1. GTDB lineage: Archaea > Thermoplasmatota > Poseidoniia > Poseidoniales > Thalassarchaeaceae > MGIIb-Q1. The sequence continues at coordinate 2,368 of CAYNXD010000084.1, forward strand.
TGCTTCCAATACCAACATTCCATGATGAATTCCACTTTCAAGATGAATGCCCTGAATGTCGTGATATGGTAGAAGATCAACGAGGATGCCCCGCTTGTCAAATTATTTACGCAATTACTTCATTAGGTGAAGAAGGTGGTAAAATAGTTGAAGCATCTGAATTGAACGTTATAGGAGATAGAAGATTAGATATCCCCGAAAAATATGGTAATATTCCAATTACCAAGTTATACGATGGTCAAGTATTACATGCATACTTCTATGCTGTGATGGGTAGAGGAAGAGATCATGCAAAATACTCACCTGTTTCTGGAGTCACCTTCAGAGCACGACAACATGGTGTGATGAACGTCAAAACACGTTCTAAGATTCTATTTGATTTAGATTTGAACATCACTGCTAAAGATTTCGATAAAGAAGGTCGATTGACCGATATTGAAAAAGTGGATTATTTGAGAGCGGATCTTAACCACGTTGGCCCAGGGACAGATCTTGAAACCTCTTTTAACGGAGCTATTACTCTTGAGGATGTCAAGGGAGAATTTATTTTCAAGTTCCAAACCGATGGTTCAATGACAGCGCGTGCTTGCTTTGAACAAGCTTGTAAGGAATTATCTAACCGCTTTGAGGCTATTACTGCCGATCTTGCAGAAGCGTTTTGAAAATGACAATAACTAATGTCAGTTTGAAAGGTGGTCTTTCATGACTACCGTCAAAGGAGAGGCATCATCATCTGGCCACATTACACTGTTGTTCAGTGTTCAAGATAGTTCAAATGAGTTGCTAGAACAAGGCAGCCGTGGAGTCGGACTATGTATAGACCCGAATGAACCAGCATGTACCGTTACTGTAGAAGGGAAACATAGAGATGTAGTTGGAAATACTGAAGGGCATCAAGAAATATTACCTCTTCATCAAACAGTAATTGAAGAATTGGCAAATTATTGCCCTGAAATAGATAATTATGTTTGGCAAATTAATCAACATTGTAACTTACCTCAACAACAAGGGTTTGGTTTGTCAGCAGCAGGAGCATTAGCTAGTTCCCTAGCATTTCAAAAAGCACTTGGAGTAAATATGAGTATAGCCCATCCGCGTTCATTCCAGATAGCTCATATTGTCGAAAGGAAGTTATCAGGTGGGTTAGGTGATGTATCTGCTCTTTGGGTTGGGGGGGTTGATCTTAGAAGAGAACCAGGGTGTCCAATGTTGTCAAAGATTTATGGTGGTCCTGGAGAAGTAGAATCGTGGTATCATAATTTTCCTTTATTGGTGGCATGGAGGAATAGAAAAACTAGACACACATCATCCTATATCGATGACCCTGAATGGAAAGTTAGGATAAGATTGTGTGGAGAAGAAGCCATAGCACCCCTACTTTCTGGAAGTTGGGACGCTAGTAGGTGGAAGGAGATTATAGAGGCCAGTTCTTCGTTTGCATTGAAGTCTGAACTAGCATTAGATGCGGACCGTGCAGATTTACTAAAAATTTCGAATTCAGTAATCAAAGAATCAAAAATAGATGCTACTCCACTTTTATGCATGCTTGGTGAAAGTGTAGCAATATTTCCTAATAATATTGAATTGGGGCTTTCTGTTGATGGTTTGGAACGAATTAGAGAAACTTTTGTTAGCGTGGGATTACAAAGTTGTATTGTAAATTTATCAAATGAAACATTGAGATAAACTATTCATCTCTATTCATTATAGAAGTATCAAGAGGCGTTTCATCAAGCATCAAGACTCCCGGTATTTTTAGACCATCACAGAAACTGTGTCTATACACGATGGCTCCAGAACCCCATTCGTCAATATATCGATTCATTTGCTTCTTTGTTTTCTTCTTTGTAAAAGATAAATTAGCTCCATAAAAGTTCTTTGCATCAATCCAAGCAACGGGTTCCCCATTAATTTCTAAATGATCTAGAATTAGAAAATCAGGGGTATTAACTGGTCTGCCATGCTCTTCCTGCTGTTCTTTGAGTAGGTCTTCTTGCCTTCTGTAATTTATACCGTTCTGGTCAAGGAAATTTCCTACAACCACTTCAAATAAATCTGCTTTGATCGCAGTTTCTCCTTGATTTACATTAGTAACTCTGTCTTTCTCCTCAGCGTCTTTAAACTCACTAGCATCCCTTCCCGGCATTTTAGTATCTGGTTGTCTAAGGGCATCTCTAATTCTTACTTTCGACCAACCACGTGAAGTAAGTATGGCTCTGAAAATTGCCACAGGGGGAAAGTCAAATCTTCTTGAAAGCTGAAGAACAGACTCTCCATTTTCATATCTCCTTCGAAAGGTGTTTGCGCGAGACATCATCCTATGGTGGCCATATACTGCCTTTTCCTGCATCAGTGCTTTACGTAGTGATAGTCCTTGATCAACGGTTACTTTGTGTGGTACTAATCTATTTGCAATTTTATCCACATCATCGTTATCAAGAAATCCCCATTCTCCAGGAATTGTTACTAAGTCACATACCTTCCTCTCTACCTTTGAGCGCATGGGATTTGTAGGCCATTTAATCGTGATTTCAGTTGGCTTTGAATCCAGTGTACTTGGGAAACCCAACGGAAGAGGATTTTGGCCAAATCTAGATTTGGCTCTTTTTCTTGCTTCATCGAGTCGCTCAGAACGTTGATTTTTTCTGTTGTTTCTGCTCACTTACACCGTGCGAGTGGCCACTCCCTTTTCAACCTCAGGATTATAGAACCATTCAATGTATCAATACTTCAAAGATAAGCAATTCCAGGCTCAGATGGAAATGCAAATTTTGCTTTTCCTCCAATATCCTCGCCATCTCCAGCGAGATAAATATTTACTTCATTTACTCCTAATTCATCCCCAATAAAATCAATTACATCCCGTAAGATTTCCACTTCATTCAGATCTGCCTTCAACACATTTCTTTCTGAGGGAGACCAACGGTACAATTGTTTCATAATTCGTTTCCAAGCACCAGGGATTATTCCTCTCAATTCTTCATCTTGGGCAAAGGGTCTTGACATTATTTCACCCATCGCTTTTTTCATAGGGAAATCACTCTCAAGCAATTCAATTCCTGTTCGCACTAGTTCCCCTTTCCAGGACTCTGAACATTGTATTGTAACTGATGTTGCTCCCCCATCTAGGTGACGTTCAGCGAGTTCTTTCATCTGCCTTGCTTGGTCTATAATGGAGTGGACAAATAATTCTCTTTCTAGGATATTTCTGTCATCCACATTTTCATTTTTAATTTCTATGATATGTTCAGCAACAAATCCATCTCCACCAGCAATACTCCATAGTTCCTCAGCCATATGTGGAGTGGCAGGATGTAAAATTTCAGACCAATCAAGTAGAAGAGAGCGGGCTAAACCGCCATTTTTCCCCCCTCTTCTTTGATACCAAATTAAATCGGAGTATATATCATAGTGACTAATCATTACCGCCGCCCTAAGATCAACATCTTCCATCGCAGTAATCCATTCACGCTTTCGTGCCTTGAATTGAGCCATTAGCCATTCATCAACGTCAGAACAGTCATCAGTCCATGAGAGCAACCCTCTAGACAGGTTCCAAATTGCTTTCATCTGCCTATTGCATGCCTCTACAGCAGTGTCTGACCAATCCATCCCTGCAGTTGGCTGGGCAGCGAAGAGGATGAAAAGACGGACAGTATCCGCCCCAAATTTATCCACCATAGAAATAGGACTTACTGTATTACCTAGTGACTTACTCATTTTCGCACTTCTTTCACTTAACTCACCCTTGCAGTGGGGGCACGCCTTTCCTCTTTCAGATGTATTATGAGTTACATTACAAGATTTACAATATGGTGCTGGAGCATTGACCATCCCTTGACATAGTAGTTCATCAAATGGCTCAGCAACGTTTTGAAGCCCCAAGTCTCTCAATGCCTTTGTCCAAAACCTTGCATATATTAGGTGCATTTGTGCATGTTCAATACCCCCACAATAGAAATCAACATTCATCCAATATTTCGCTGCCTCCTCACTGAAGCATTCATCTAAATTTAATGCATCTGTATAGCGCATGAAATACCAGGATGAATCAACAAAAGTATCCATTGTATCGGTTTCTCTCCTAGCATCATTTCCGCATTTTGGACATTCAACATTGGAAAATGTAGTCGAACTTTCAATAGGATTACCTTCCCAAGAGAAAGTCACATCGTCAGGAAGTAAGACTGGCAAATCTTCTTCAGGAACTGGGACAAGACCACACTCACCGCAATGAATTATTGGAATAGGAGTACCCCAATATCTTTGTCTAGAAATTAACCAATCCCTTAATTTCCATTGAACCATTCCATTACCAGATTTTTCATTTTCCAGTGTATTTATCACAGCTCTTTTCGCCTCATCCCCTGATAAACCATCAAATCCATCGCGAGTTGAATTGATCATTTCTCCATATCCTTCAAATGCTTGTTTGATATCTTCTCCATCATCTTGATTACTTTCAACCAAGACTTTTCGAATGGGTAGTTGATGTTCAATAGCAAATTCATAATCACGTTGATCATGTGCTGGAACTGCCATCACGGAACCGGTCCCATATGAGGCGATAACAAAGTTCCCAGCAAAGATTGGTATTTTTTCACCATTAAGAGGATTGACAGCATAACGTCCAAGGAAAACGCCCTTTTTCTCCTTTACCATACCTCTGTCCATATCACTTAGCATGCTGACTTCCTTTCGCAATTTCTGCCATTCACTTTCATTTTCCTGTCCAGAAACAAGTTTCTCACATAATGGATTTTCCGGAGCTAGTGTTACAAATGTCACTCCAAAAATAGTGTCAGGACGAGTAGTGAATGTTTCGATTACCAATCCTTCATCACCATCTACAGCGAATTTGATTAGTGCCCCTTCAGATCTCCCCAACCAATCGCGTTGCAATGCTTTAACGTGATCTGGAAAACTAATATCTTCTAGAGAGTCTAACAATTCCTGAGCATAATCTGTAATTCTAAGAAACCACTGATCCATATCTCTTTGCGCAACTTCGCTTGTACATCTCCAACAACGACCATTGTGAACTTGTTCATTGGCAAGTACCGTATTACAATCTTCACACCAATTTACATTTGCAAAGGTTCGGTAAGCTAGACCTTTTTCAAGGAATTTCAAGAAGAACCATTGATTCCATTTGAAGTAATTAGGGTCGTGACTCATCACTTCGCGCGCCCAATCATGGGAGAATCCCATTATTTTGAAATCATCTTTGATACTAGCAATATTCCTATTTGTAATTTCACGAGGATGTCCCCCTTCCTTGATTGCAGCATTTTCTGCCGGCATACCAAATGAATCGAACCCCATGGGGTAAATCACATTGAATCCACGAGCACGCCTGTAACGAGCAACTGTATCTCCAATAGAGTAGTTTCTAACATGGCCCATATGCATTTTCCCAGATGGATATGGATACATTTCTAAGCAGTAGTATTTTTCTTTATTTGAGGTAATATCTGAAACAAAAATCTCTTTCTCATTCCATCTGTCCTGCCATTTTGATTCAATATTTTTTGGTGAATAATCTTCTTCCATTGAATCACCTAACACCATTGAATATTGCTTGTCAGTCACCCGACTCCATCAATCTCTATCAAGGGAACCGAATACTTATGCATCATCCCCCAGGGATGGCAATTCAGTTGAATTTAGCAATATCAATGCACGGTCCGTCAATCGATATCTGTATCTCAATGCAACTCTTTCTTTCTCTACTAATCCCCAGTTCTCTAATGATTTAAGATGATATGAGACCAATTGCTGACTAGTTTCTAATTTATCTGACAACTCTTTCTGCGATAAATTGAGGATTTCATTTTCATGAATATCTAGAATTTGTAGGATGCGCCCTTGAAGGCTATTTGGATCTGGTGTAAGTACTGGTACGGGCAAATCATCATCAGAAACATCCGAGTCGATTGAAGCTGGATAATATCTCACTTTCCTACCATCTTTCCTTCTCCAAATAGCCTCATCTCCTTCTAGAACTGATAGGTGATGAGTAAGTTGTCCGTTTGACATTTCTAGGGCACCAAGCAATGCTCTGAAGTGAATCCCGCGGTGTAATTCAATGTATGCGACAATTCGCCCTCGCTGGTACTCACCACCCCTTTCATTTCTCTTGCGTACCATTCCAAGAAGTAATAGGCTATATTTTGTTGCTGGCAGTCTAATCCATTCAACTTGAACCAGAGCGCTTGCAATAATTGCTAGAAGACTAGTAGAAGCAATTACCGTGACAATTGCAGGAGCAGTAGCCGGGATAGAAATTATTGGAGTACCTTTCTGCTCGGCATCAACCTTATCTTCAACTAAAACAGGCTCAACAAAAACTTCTCCTAGCACGTCATTAACAATGATGTGCGACTCACAAAATGCACAAGCATTGGAGCTTTCCAAAGTCTCAACTACCCAATATGCTCCACGATAATTTGTTCTTGGCTTCCAATTTTCCACTGTGCTAGATGAATAAGCATGTTCTGCACCATCCAAATCAATTAGAACCCAACATCCACCAGTTTCAGTAGTTACATATTCCCAATGGCCTTCTTCCATCCAACTAATTACAGGGGCATCTTCAGTATTTTCTTGTAAATCGTCATCTTCGACTTCAACCTCTACAGAGTTGTTAGTTTCATCCATTGTATCAATTTGTGGAGACCAAGTGTGTGCCCATTGTGTGGTAAAACTAGGGGTCCCTGTTGTTCGAACTGTTAATCCCCAACTCCCTGCATTGAGGTCTGCAAATTCAACATTGTATGGTCCGTAGTTAATTCCATTACCTGCGAAAACAGTGCCCATTTCTCCTCCTACACTACCGCACCCCTCTAACCAGATTTGTTGTGGTTGAGATGAACCCACTTTTTGCAGAGTAAATTCAAGTTGGCAATCTTGTGGCCAGTATATATCCAAATCAACTTGATTTTCCAGATATAGTTCAAAAGTAACTGACTCTAAATCTGTATCTGGGTTATTTGTGACCAAATTAACAACGTGTAATTTTGATTGACTTACATCTTGCATAGAGGCATGACATTCGGGTCCAGAATCACCACCATCATAGAAAAATTGGTATTCTCTGAAGAGGTTGTATTCTGGAACATAAATCACCATCAAGTATGAACCATCGTTCAATTCACATCCAGATTGATCTGCCATAAACCAATCTCTCTGATCCAATTGATAGGAACTTGTAGGACTAACCTTCATTTCTGAAAATTGATTTTCACATGAGTCATCAGCACGGGTATCACCAACGATGTAACCCTTTTCAGAAATTAAATGGATTGCAATCAGACATGAATTGTTGAACTGCATCTCAGCAGGAATATTTTGATAATTTACCATGTTTGTAGTAATCTGAATAACATCTGAATCTGTTATTAGTCCGTCACCCCCCTCATCTCCTGAAATTTCTATTTCCATATTGAGTAGGGTGTCAAAATTCATCTCGTTATTTCCATTTAGGGTGGCAAATATTTTGCTAGATAGTCCTTCAATGGCGCTCATTCCTAAATCAAGGCTCCAAACACCAGGTGCAGGATTTTCGCCAGCTTCAGAGAAATCCCAATTAAGCCATCCCAGCGATAGTGACTCACCAACTCCAATGATTCCATCCCCGCACCCCAAATCGGTCATGATAGTTGGTAACGAGGATTCGACTGAGTTTGCTTGTACAGTTACTCTACATCCTTGATCAACATCTATGGAGACTGGCTCGTTGTTAATGTTCCTTAACGAAATATGTGAATAGATTTTCTCGTCACTAAAGAACTCAACCCTGTCTCCTGGTGGCGGGGCGGTATTGACTTCAAGCAACACCCCATCAATTGTTACCGGCGTATGCTGGAATTGAAGCGTGTTTGTATGGAATGCCACTCCATTCTCGAAATCGAAATTTATAGTTACTAATCCACCCGCAATAGTTTCTCCTATACTATTTTCCCAATTCCATTCAAAATTATCTAAACTTCTTGTTTGACCAGCAGGTATGTCTATTGCTCTACGTTGTTGTTGACACGCTCTGTGTTCATTTAAGTTGGAAAAAACCTCCCCCTCAGCATTGACCATCTCAATTTCGACAGGGCAGGATGGGTTGTATTCGATAGATTCAGTATTTGAACCACTGTTGTGGATTTTAATGTCCATAGATAGGGATTCATTTCCGTAATACCATGCTGAGTCAGAAGTAGGTTCATCAAATGTAATTAGTAATTCAATATCATCAGAATCTCCGCTAACAGAGTTGCTAGCCAATGGGATGATTAGTATCAATGCAAGGAGAATTATCAGAATATTACTTGCCGAGCCACGTCCCCTCACAGTACCGCCTCTTTAGAGGCGACTAACACACTCGCACTTAAGTCCAACCCCAATGGGTGAAAATAGGAAATTTCTATGACATCATATATTGTCGCATATATTCGTGCTAGTCAATGGGATGTTCGAACGCCGCGTCGGCGAAGATGGAATTGAAGTCTGGGTGGCTCAGGTAGGGCCATTTGCAAATGTCAATACAGCATTCATAGATAGGGCTACTAATACGGTTGTAATCGTAGATCCTCAAAATGCTAAAAAGTGGCTTTCCGCTCTTGAAAAAGAAGATTTAATACCCACTCACGTAATAATCACTCATACACATCGAGACCATGTAGGCGGTGTCAAAAAATTACTCAAAGAGGTGCCCGAAATTGAGTTACTCGGGCATTCAAATTCAAACCAACCGAATTTATTTTCTAGGGTGTTATTCCAACAACTGAACTATACGAAAACTTGGGATCACGATGAACATACAATAGAAGAGTGGCAAGCTGGCGGAATAACTCTCCATGTCACACATTCTCCTGGCCATGCCCCGGGCCACTTAACTTTCCATGGGCACGGGGTTTTCCATGCAGGTGACCTGCTCTTCACCGCTCGTTCCGGGAGAGTGGATTTACCAGGGGGTGACGCAGATTCTCAATGGCGCAGTATTTCTTTTGCTAGAAACACATTACTTTCCCTGCCTCAAGATTGGTGGTTGATACCCGGTCATAATTATGAATGGATAGATGGGACAACACCAATTTGGGTAACAATTTCGGATGCCTTGGAACACAATAAGGCACTAAACTCTCCAACACTTGAGGAATTTAATAATCTAGAATTTCTTCGTTTTGATGATGACTTAGCGGAATGATTTCCGTAATTATTCATAACGCTGGGGTAAAAATTAATGGCAACTCTACTCTAAATGTTGTCCCGTATCCTGTAGATGTAACGTAATCCACTTTTCCTCCCATTAGATCACAAAGAGCCTTTACTAAGGTCAATCCAAGACCAACCCCTCGTCTTAATTGCCCATCTTTTACAAGCGTCTTTGAGTAGGGCTCGTACAATCGCATTTCGGCCTCCGCTGAAATACCTGGACCCGTATCTGTAATTTCAAAAATAACTCGATCTTCTTCAGTAGAAACATGGATACACACTTCTCCTTTTTCTGTGAATTTTACAGCGTTATCAAGTAATTGCTCTAGGATTTCTTGTAGTCTCATCTCGTCAACACATATTTTTTCTGGTGCCCTATGCATTTCCATTTTGAAGTCTAACCCTCTTCTAATACAAAGCCTCCTAGCGGCTTCACTAGATTTCTCAACCAGTGCATCAACATCGTGCCAATCAGCAACGATTCTAACGTTTCCTGAAAGTATATTCGAATACGTAATGACTGAATCAATCATCATTCGAAGAGAATCCCCTGCATCAATAATTTCTTGCAAAAATTCCCCTTCTTCATCAACAATATTAGGGGAAATTGCCAATAAATCAGCAAACCCTAGAACACCCGAGAGTGGCGTCCTTAAATCGTGACTAAAATTAGCAATAAAACCAGCCTGTAGGTTGTGAGCGCGAGAAAGTTCACCATGAGTCAATCGTAATTCTTGATTTGCCGACTTTGTTTCAGTAAGTTGTTTTTCAAGTGCGTGCTGCAAGTTGATTTGTTCAGTAATGTCTTGATAAGAACAAATTACTCCAGTAAGAAATCCTTCTTGGTTAAACAATGGTTCAGCAGTCCCCATTAGATGAATAATCCGCCCATTCATCATCTCAATACTGAATTGCCAGTCACGTTGAGGCTCTTCAGCTCTGAGAGCTTCGAACAAAGGCCCTTCTTCAGAGCCCATCGGCGTTCCATGTGCGTCACGAAATGAAACTCCCTCTCCAAATTCAATACCCCAGCCTGGTGGTGCTGGAGTGGCTGGTAGATCAGGCATCATCATGTAGGCGGCTCTATTCGCATGAATTAGTCCCCCATTTGCATCAACTTCCAAGATTCCGCTGTGCATTGATGAGAGTAATGCACGTAACCTTGACACAGTAGGTGCGGGGGCGGGTGTAGTGTCAAACGGGTCTTCCACATTCATCCCTCATTTTACGGGGGGATGATGTAAGGGATAGAAATTACGCTTCTAACAATATCAAAGTAAGTCATCCAAATCAAGCGCATCAGGAAGTGATTGAATTTCTTCCACTGCTTGTTGCTCTTTTGCTTCTTCATGCAATTGCCATTCAGCCTTTTCAACCCAACCTAATTCCTTTGCTTTCTCCAAATCACCTTGACCTACGTAATAGTCAATCCATTGTTGTCTTTTCTCATCTTCCTCTTCGAAAATTTGTTCTTGTAGAGCAAGATTCTGTCTCATCAATTGACCACTTCGCTTCGCTGCTTGTCTAGCAATCATAGCAATTAGAATAGATAGTAGAAGTAATGTAACAAGTATTCCAATTCCCCATGAGGCAATTTCCTTAAATGAAATTTTTTCTGCTGCTACGTCATTACCAACATCCGGTTCGGTAATTTCACAAGGTCCTGGCGCCTCCCAAACATTAGGGTCATATCTACAAAAGTCACCTTGATTAGACCAACCATCCTCATCGTCATCTTCACATCCGAAACGATCTTCAAAGGACACACCAAATTTAGAACGACAATCATCTGGCTGATAGGCATCTCTAGTTGTATTATCTCCGTATCCGTCGCCATCACTATCCTTGTACTGAGATGGAATTAACGGGAAATCGTCAGGATTAGTTCCTAATGGATTGTCTCCCCAGCCATCACCATCAGTATCATTCCACTGACTCTCATCTTCAGGGAATGCATCGGATAATTCTGCCCCAATTATGAATTCACCAGGCCAATTATCTTGCCTAGTAGAATTCCAAGTATGATTACCCCAATTATCTCCATAGCCATCACCATCTGTATCTTTCCATTGGCTACTGGTATTGGGAAAAGCATCTCGATTATCAGCCCAGCCATCTCCATCAGCGTCAGGACACCCAAACGTGCTTCCTTTCGTACTAGTTCCATAGGTGTCAGGACAATCATCCCTTTCAGGTGCTAACGGGTCATCACCAAAACCGTCACCATCTCGGTCAGAACTCTTGAATGGGTCATTAGGAAATGCATCTAAATTATCAGAGACACCATCTTGGTCAGAATCAGGACATCCCCTATTTTCTTCACTATCCATATTTCCATACTGTGTCGGGCATAAATCTGGTTTGAATGCATATTCTACGTATGTCCCTGGCCAAGATTGATTTCTGTCAAATGCCCAAGAAGCGTTTGCGTAGTTATCACCGTATCCATCTAAATCAGTGTCATACCATTGTGTATTTTCATCAGGGAACCAATCACCATTCTCTCCTACAGGATAATCTCCGTAACCATCACCATCCCGGTCACCACATTGAGATGGGTCTGATGGGAAAAGATCAGGATTGTTTCCTAATAGGTTGTCTCCGCACCCATCAGCATCACTATCAGACCATTGAGTTGCATCACCAGGGAAAGGCTCCCCTGCATCTGAATAACCATCACCGTCAGAGTCTTTGCAGCCAGCTCTGTCTATGGTGGAATTACCATTGAATCCAGGACACGCATCACCTTCAGTCCCGCTTTGATTATCACCATACCCATCTCCGTCTGAATCACACCATTGAGTTGGATCATTGATGTAAGCATCCCCAGTGCCTGCACCAGAAATGCAAGCGGGCCAATTATCATCTGGGTCAGACCAGCCATCACCATCGGTATCATAACATGCTAATCGGTCCCAAATAGAATCACCATATACGTGAATGCATCCATCTGAACGACTGGTAAACGGCTCATCTCCATACCAGTCGCCGTCACTATCATTCCATTGTTCTATGTCCAATGGGAATACATCAATATCATTCATTTCAAGGGGAGTCATTGTTGTAATTAGAATTCCAGGCCATTCAGATGGTCGTATAGCAACCCATGAAGAATTAGCAAAGTTATCTCCATATCCATCTAAATCAGAATCATCCCACTGTGTTGGATTATTTGGTAGCCAATCTAAACTCCCATATGGATTTGGGTCGCGAGTATCTGCTGTATTGTCTGGATATCCATCGCCATCAGCGTCTGCCCATTGATATTCATCATTGGGGTATTCATCATTTGCATCAGACCAGCCATCACCATCAGAATCGGGACAACCAAATTGGTCTTCTGTGGAAGTACCTGATACAGTAGGGCACCCATCAGGTTCAGTGGCAGGTGCAGGGTTGTCTCCATATCCATCATTATCCGTGTCATCCCATTGGGTCGCATCTTCTGGGAACGCATCGTCAGCGTTTAACACACCATCATTATCTATGTCGGGATCAACTGTCCAGTGGTATATCCCCTCATCATTACGACCTTGAGCTGTAATGATATAGTCACCATCTGGATGCCAATCTACGCCGTAGACATTTCCACAATTGTTACCGCCACCACCGCTTTGACACCCTGCAGATGGTGAAGCATCTAAAGTGTCAATGATTGTAGGAGTGCTTGCATCAACTTTGAAAATACGCACTTTAGCACCGTCTGATTGGTAATAAGTATGTCCAGCAGCGACTTGGGTTCCATCGGGAGAGTATTCAATGTCGTTACATGAGGTTGACGTATCGTATTTCCAGTTTTGTAACCCACTAACTACTTCGTAAAGTCTTACTCTAGCCCCATTACTTTCCCATGCTTCGCATGTGGCAATGGTATTCCCATCAGGAGACCAAGCTACAGCGTTGTTTGTGCCTCTATTAGTGTTGATTGTGCGGTTCAAAGTCCAACCACTTGTTTCGTAAATCCAGATATCTTCCGGTCCTCCAATCACAATTCTACTCCCATCAGGGCTCCAATCAACAGAATAGAATTCATCTTCTGTGCCAGCCTCAAATGCGATTATTTCTGAGCCATTCATAGCATTGTAAATCTGTACTTCACCATCAGTTCCACCATTTCCTGATCTTCCAATTACTACTGCAATCATTGTTCCATCAGGACTGTATGCAAGTTCGTGCGGAGCATCACCACTATCTGCATAGGTACTGACTGTGAATAGTGGGGTAACATTGCTAGAATAATAGACTTCCAATTCATCTGAACTTGTAGTTAATGCAACAAACATTCCATCAGGAGACCACCCTGACCCATATATTCCGTTTGTATTTACAGAGTCGGTATTGACTCGCGTAGCCGTGTTCCAAATTCTCATCCACCCGGATTCTTGGGTGGTTAGATATTTACTTCCATCGTGATTAAATAAGGAAGAATAGTGATCTTGTGATGATTGTTGATGAAAATCCTCAAGGAAGCCACCTGCTTGAATCGCCCACGGGTCAGCAACATCACTAGTCCCGTCTCCGTCATTGTCGGGGCATCCATCTCTATCGACAGTACTGTTTCCCCAGGCTAGGGGGCAGTCATCATTGCTATCATCAACGCCATCACCATCGGTGTCAGCAGCAGAAATAATGGGTGTAAGGGCCAAGGTAATCATTAGCACAGAAAGAGCGAGCGCTCGAGACAATGAATCACTATTCCCCCCTTTTGCCATGATTGCGGATTGCTGTTCATAAAAAGGGCTTACGCCCTTTATGCATCAGTAATTTAACGAACATTTCCTATTTTTTTTCATTTTTTCATGTTTTTTTTATTTACATAGAGGCGAATGCTTCAATGCTAACTATTGTGCCAGCCGATTTAGATGTCAGAGACTCCGCTACGCGTCTCGCTCTCTGTAAATGACCGTGTATTACTTCATTTGTTGGAGAATGATCACCAAGCTGATCACTTCATTGTCACCTCTGCAATTACTAGACCAGGAATTGCTGAGTCTTGTGGCCTACATCCACCTAATGTTAGCCGTGCAATTAGGCCCATTCTTAAGCAAGGTTTCGTTAGCGAACACACACGTCAAATTAGAGGGGAAACTCGCCGTCAGAAGACTTGGCAATTGACACCATTAGGTAGAGAGGAAATTAAGAATAGATTACCATCTATCAAAGAGACGAACATTCTAATTCGTGATCGTGATGGAAAAATGTTAGAGGTAACTGCTGGAGAAGCCGCCGAACGTCTCGATAGTAATCTATCACTGCTACAAGTTTTGATGATGACTATAGCGGAAGGAATGCTACAATATGGTGACATCAGACTTGGCCGAATTGAAAGAGGTGATGGCAAACCATTGCCTGGCCGCCTTCAAGTTCTGGCGGGAGCTCATTCCACCTACCATATTCGTGCCCCTGACACTAGAACAGTTCATGGACGAGAATTAGAGAGAACGAATCTTGATGATTGGTATACAGGTAAGGAGCCCGCTTTAGTCGTGAGTGGTATTGCGGGCTGTGGAAAAACTACACTTGTATCACACTGGCTAAACGCTCGTCTTGATGCTGAACCAAACCTGCGTGTCATGTATTATCCATGTCAGCCATGGGATACAACAATTGGCATAGCAACCAGCATTTTACATCGCCTTGGGATAGAATCTAAGGGGGTCACTGAATGGGACCCGTATGGTATATTGGAAGCATTACCAATGTCTCCTAGCAGTAAATTCGACATTGATATGTATCGTCGCCGCCTGACAGCTTATCTTACTGATCCGGATAAGTTGAGGGAAAAAGTGTTCGAGGATTTGGAAGAAAAGAGCAAGACTCCACCTTACATTCTCTTGGTATTGGATGATGTTCATAATGTGGAAGATGAGGCTGAACATTTGCTTGGTTCATTATTACAAGTAGCGGACCAGACTCCCTTGCGAATGTTGCTAATATCTCGCACCTCTCTCTCTTTCTATGACCGCCGAGATGTTCACACCAGAGGTTTGGTTAGCGAGATATCTCTTAGGGGGCTCACAATTGAAGAAGTCAGAGAATGGATATCTGAATTTGACGCCCCATCACCACCAGAACCAGAGGAGGTCCATCGGGTTACGGGAGGTCATCCACTGGCAGTTGAACTTCTAGAGATGTATGGTAGTGTGATGCATGGCGATTGGCTCAGATTCCTTGATGAAGAGATTCTCGATGTATTGCCAACAGAGCATCGTGAAATGCTGTCATATCTTGCCATTGCTGAGAGACCAATAGAATGGGAAGTTTTAGCTAAGGTTTGTGGGCTAGAAGGAACACCTCCAACCCAATTATTGTCACGTGGATTAATCGTAGAGTTAGATGATGGCCTCTGGTTACATGAGGCGATGAGGGAGCGCCTATTACGAGAGGTTGGTGATGTTATAGATGAGCGTCGAGCTACATTGGATGAGGCCCTGGAATGAATCAATTCATATGGCGGTTTAACCAATCATCCATTCCTGCTTTCTGCTTTGCACCAGTTTCTTGATCTACCATTTGTCCATTGTTGAACAGAACTAGTGTTGGAATACCACGAACACCAAATCTTCCCGGTGAATTGGGGTTATGGTCTACATTTACTTTGGCGATAGTCAAGTTATCCCTCTCTTCAGCAATTTGTTCTAGAATAGGAGCAATCATCTTGCAAGGGCCGCACCAAGGTGCCCAAAAATCCACTAAAACCCATTCATTCTCATTAGTCACTGCATCGAATGTTGCGTCTGATGCCTCTACAATTCCCCCTGCCATTTATCTCACTCTCCGTTCATCTGTACCCCTCAATAGGAGGTCTTTGAACTTGCCGTTTGCAATGTGAAGGATTGAGAACCTAGTCCCTCTCGGGTAAGTTAGGGGGATTGAGTTGCACATATGCCCAAGTATTCTTACCGCGGACTTCTGTAGGATAGGGGATGTGATGGACGAAGCCATTGAAGCAGGTATAGAATGGATACATCTAGATGTGATGGATGGTAATTGGGTAATCAACAAAACGATTACTTTTGGACCAGCATTAATTTCGTCAATTCGTAAGCATGTTGGTCCTGATATTTTCCTTGACTGCCACTTAATGATAACCAACGCATCTGATACTTGGAAGCAGTATGTGGATGCCGGTGTTGATCTTCTAATAGCTCACATAGAAGCAGTTGATGATTTTCCTTTGTTAATAGATAATTTACACGCAGCAGGTTGTCAGGCTGGATTGGTTTTCAATCCCGAAACACCAATTGACGATATAATTCCGTTATTACCTGACTTAGATTTAGTTCTTGTAATGTCTGTAGTTCCTGGTAAGGGCGGCCAATCTTTCATGCCAGAGGTGGGTGGCAAGGTTCGCTCATTAAAATCAATGATTGATGCACAAATTTCAGAAGGCGGCCGTCAAACTAAATTAATGATTGATGGCGGAATCAAAGCACACAATATTGTCGAAGTAAGAGAATGGGGCATTGAAGCTGCTGTAGTTGGCTCAGGGCTAATCAATAGTAATGGCACGATAGCCGAAAACCTCGCTGAAATTCAACTTCAACTGGATAAAAATGACTGAATCCCCAGCACGAGGATTGAAATCATTCGGCATGCCGGTCACCCACATGGTCGATGCGGAATGGGTCGAGGCAGAAGTGCGTAAGGTGTATCCTGACGCAGATATTTCGGCAACTGATTTAACAGGTAATGGAGATCATTGGTTTGTTAAGGTAGTAGATTCATCTTTTGAGGGTATGAGGCCATTACCTAGACAGCGTCCAATCTTATCTCACTTTAAGCAATTCATACAGTCTAATGTGGTGCATGCACTTGATTTGAAGTGCTGGACTCCTGAGCAAGAGGCTGAAAAAGATGGCGATGGACTTTTCCACCCCCACCAACAAGATGATTTTGTGGGCCTCCATGTGAGGCGTAGGAAGTAGTGATGAATATGGCAGAATTTAATTGGACAGCGGAAGAATTACAGACACTTGTCGACGAAAATCGGTTGGTACTTTTCATGAAAGGTACCCCCGAACAACCTCAATGCGGATTTTCAGGCCGTGCAGCGATGGTTTTTCAACAGTTAGAACTGCCTTTTGTGTCAGTAAATATTCTGATGGATCCCCGTGCTATACCTGCAGTTTGTGAATGGGCAGATTTTCCCACAATGCCCCAATGCTACGTTGATGGGGAACTAATTGGTGGTTCAGACATTGCTCTTGAGATGTATGAATCGGGCGAACTCCAAAAGATGGTTGAAGAAGGTTCATCTGAATAACAAGTTCAATATGATACCAATTATTGCGAATCTTATGAAAAGAATTCGTGTATTGATAGTGGCGCTCCTCCTCGTTTTTTCGTCCGCTCTTGCCGGTTGCTTGGAAGATGAAGATAGAAGTGATATGGATGAAGCCTTTGAAGAAGATTCGGGTAATGAAGAAAACAATACCGGGAATCATGACGAACCAGATATAGATGTGGGTTCAACAGGGAACAACACAACGAACAACACAACGAACAACTCCGCACCAATCATCACACTGATTGGTGATGAAGAAATACGAATTATGGTTTCAAATTCTTCATCTGAGGGAGAAGCATTCACCGATTCTGGTGCAATTTGCACCGATGAGGAAGATGGGGATTTATCTGCAAATGTTAGCTTATCAGGTATGGTAGTAAATGTGTTGATATCCGGTGAATATGTTATCACATATTATTGTGAAGATAGCGATGGAAATTCTGTTGAAGTTCGTCGTGTTGTCATCATCTTGGAATGGGATTCTGATGGGGATGGTGTTCCCGATAAAGACGATGCTTTTCCTGATGATGCAAACGAAACATCTGATCGGGATGGAGACGGCGTCGGAGATAATGCTGATGCTTTTCCCGATGATGGAAGGGAATCGGCAGATTCAGACGGAGATGGTGTAGGGGACATTGGCGATCAGTGTCCCGAGACCCCATTTGGTGCGTCTGTCGATACCAATGGTTGTGAATTAACAGCCGAAGAACATTTCATCAATATTTCAGGAATGGCATTTAGCCCAAATTCAATAACAATTTCTGTTGGTGATAATGTTACCTGGACAAATCAAGATGGATCATCTCATACTGTAACTGGGGACAATAGCGAATTTGACTCAGGTACTCTTGATAATGGGCAGATGTTTTCCTTCACATTTACAACTGCAGGAACCTACACCTATCACTGCGCTTTTCATTCTGGAATGACCGCAACGATAATTGTTGAATAATCAATTCAAATTATTATTATTTGAATGCAAAACCTTTCGCCCTTCTATGAATGATAGAATGAAAACAAATATTGATGCAACCATGGCAGCTAGAGTTGCTCCAAAGACTGAATTATCCTGGGTTGGGATTAGGTAAAGACTAGCCACAGAACTGATTCCAATCCCCACCCAGAGTATCTTGGTGTAATTCCATGGTTTCTCTGAAACTTGAATTATTGCTAAACATGGGCTGGCAATAGCATGGAATAGCCAAGCGATTAATAGAGCAAGAAATGGTTTTTCTATTAATTCAGAATAGTCGGGAAATAGATATCCAAAAGCAAAAGGCGAAACTAGTAGAGCAAAACATACCCCAATAGGCCCTAAAATTATGGTTGAAATGAATGCGCGTTTGTATCGATGTTTCAATTTCTCTAAATCATCCCGTACTTCCCCAAACCACGAAAGTAGCACAGCTCTAAGTGATAATATTGGGCCATAACCAGCAATGAATCCCAACCAAGCAATTTGGTAAGTTGCAACATCATTTGTAGAGGCGAACAATCCTAACAACAATTTCTCAACTCTTACATTTATTACAAGAGCAGCAGAAGCAAATAAGAAGGGTATTCCTTCTCTAATCAAGCCCCAATTATCCATGTCATTAGTTGCAGGTACGGGTTCTATTGGTTCGTTCAATCGGGGTGCAATTTTAATCCAATATATCGATGCAGCGATTAAACAAGCCACGAATGGGCCCACGGCAGTTGCGATGGATAATTGTAACACATCTTGTGACCAAAAGAGCATCAAAATAGCCACAATACCCCTGTCACTAATTCTTACAATTGCTTCTAATCTAGCCTCTCCACATGCTCTAAGTGCTGCCCTGTGAGCATAAGTCAAGACTAACAAACCAGCCCCGAATGAAAGGAAAATGGCAGGGCCAATCCAACCACCGAAAAGAAAAACACCGAAGTAGGCAAAAACTCCGCAACCCAACAACATAATCAGAGTCTGGATGCGGCTTATTTTATTGATAATTAAATCAAGTTTTGAACCAAGTCGATCTCCATCTCTTCCAATTAATGTGGGTAATCCAAGATCAACCAAAATAACACAAACATGGAAGAAATCTAGCAACAAAATGAAAGTACCATATTCATCACTTAGCAGCCTTCTAGTAAGGATTACATGGATTACTATTCCAAAAAATAGATTGATTGCGTCTGCGCTAGAAAGCCAAAGAGTATCTCTTTGAGGTACAACTTTTCTATCACTCATTCAACCACCTATTAATTGTAACATTTTAGTGTGAAGTTCTTCGGTGGTAAATTTCCAATCAAACTCAGATTCAGAATCACTCCTTGCGGTTTTCCCAAGTTCTGCCAGGTCTTCTTTCAGAATGTCTTCAATACAATCTGCCCACGTGTCTAATGGAGATTCAGGGGGGACTAATCGTATCCATTTTCTATCTCCAACTGAACGATGAGGGGTGATGTCCGAAAGAATCATTGGTAGGCCAGCAGCAGCCCATTCTCTAATTTTCAGAGGACTTGCAAGCCTCCATATTTCACCGTCAGGTAAAGGAAATAATGCCACGTGACCATCTGCAAGAAATTTTGGGATTTCTGTAGAAGGCAAAGGCCCTAAAACTTCCAACCAATCATGTAGTAAAGCAGATTTTTGTAGAGTAGTCAAACGATTACCGGTGCCAGCGATTTTCATCTTAAATTCAAATCCCCTAGCCGAAAGAACTTCTCCTATGCGTACAATTCGTTCTATTTCACGCTCTTCATCTAACTGCCCATGGTGAACTATTGTACACGGTCCTGAGAAATTTGCTACTGAATACTTACCCACATCTACTCCAGCTTCCATCAGTATTACTGGTTCAACAAGATTCTCTTTTTCTCTATGCCAATCAATTAGTGCTTGAGATTTCAACACCGAACCGCTTGCACCCCCTGATTTTCTGGCTAAACGCCAAGCTCGTTGATACTCAAACCACTGTAATCGGCCAGCAATTGACCGGAATACAGGAGGACTTCTATCTATCAACAACCAAGGAATTCCAACTTTCTTCAGAGATGAAATTGACCCCGAAACCGCCTGCCATTCAATTAATGCAACATCGAACTGGTTATTTTTTACTAGTTTTGGTATTATTCGTTTTAGTGATGAACCAAAAGTCATCCATCCTAAACCAGTAATTTTAGATCTTTTAACACCAATGAATGAATGTCCTTCTGAAATTACAGCGGCTTCAGAATCATTTCCTTCGGGGGCAACGATTGTGACCTCCCATCCTCTATCTGATAATTCCTTGGAAACAGACAATTGAGTGGTACTAGCGAGGTCTATCGCAATCCGTTTTGCAGTCACCCAGAGTATTCTCACAGTGCTCCGATGTGCCGACTCCTATATCGTTACTACACCTCCCCCCTGACATGAGGTGGGCGAGTTGAGGACAGTCTTGCACATCGGGCCAGTAGAAAGTAAGGGTGGTATGCAAGCAACAATTCACCACCACCTCAAACACCCACCAGAGGGTTGGAAAACAGAATCAATCAACACTCACGTTGATGGTTCAGTACTATCCAAAATTAATGCATGGCGAAGTGCAAAGAAGGAATTAACAAAGCGACTCAGGGGAAATCCTCCTGACATTGCCCACATTCATACTGCAACTAGGTTTTCTTGGTGGAGAAAATCAAGGGCAATTAAAATGTGTATTTCCGCAAAAGTGCCAATAATTCTACAAGTACATGCAGGCAATTTCCACCAATTTTTGTTAGATAAGCCATCAGCATCAACATCATTCAGTGAATTAGCCAACCATCCTTTGGTGACTCCTGTTGCATTAACTCCCCGCCATAAGGAAGAAATTGGACTATCTAACATGGCTGTAATTGGTTCTCCAGCCCCACCAATTAAACAAATAGATCCATCTACAAGAAATCGGACAGATTTGATTCTTCTTGCCCGCCCCTCTCCAATTAAGGGCCATAAACTTGCTATTTCTACGGTACTAAAACTCAGAGATCAAGGTCATCCAGTCAACCTCTATCTTTCAGGAATTTCACCATCACATACTTGGGTTCGCTCCCTTGGTCCCGATGACGGAATTAATGCCCTTGGTTGGCTAAATGGTGATGAAAAGAATGAATTGTTGGAAAATGCTGGTATGTTATTAATCCCTTCAAAATTTGAAGGAATGCCAGTTTCTGCAATGGAAGCCCTATCATGCGGACTTCCAGTTGTATCTTCTCCCGCTTGTGATGGTATATTGGGAAATGCTGGAATAATAGTTGAGAAATTAGATTCTAATTCATGGGCAGACGCAATTGCCGATATTCTAAATGATGAAGAGAAGTGGCGAAAATTGTCTAAAGCCGGACCTAAATCAGTGTCCCAACAGACCCCCGAATCGTTAGGGAAAAAATGGGCAGCACTATATGAAAAATCATTGAAGGAGGTTTTCAATTGACACCAGCAGAAATTTTTGCTTTCGGTCAAATTGGTTTTGGGTCTCTTGCAATAATCCCATTCTTGTTACAAGATTGGCTTAATCGTCGTTGGATTTCCAAGTTTTCATTTCCAGATGCACCAGATGCCAAGCTCGGTTCTCTACCAAGGATGACAGTAATTATTTGCGTAAGGGACGAAGAAATGGTAATTGGTGGTAAATTAACTGATTTAGCTTCGAATAATTATCCCCGTGATAGATTGGAAGTGCTGGTCATAGACACCGGCTCTTCAGATCGTACTATGGAAGTTGTTGAGGATTGGATATCAGGGGCTCCTGAATTTGGCCCTCTTGTGAGGTTATTATCAACCACTACAGTTGCTGGTAAATCAGCAGCTGTAAATTTAGGTTTAGCAGAATCTCACATTGATAATGAAATCATTTTGCTAACTGACGCAGATTCACGACTTAGTGAAGGTGCTTTAGAGAGGATAGGGGCTTGGTTCATGAATCCTGAAATTGGTGCAGTTTGCGGCCGTCAAATACCAATAGGGGTTGATGGAAAAAGGCAGTTGGAATCAGGAGTTTATCGTGAGTATTACAATAGAGCAAGAGAAGCAGAAAGCTGTCTAGATTCAACCCCTATCTTCGAGGGTTCTCTTGCAGCATATCGGCGTTCAGCAATCAATGCAGGAGTTGTTGCAGATTCCAATGCAGATGATTCGCAACTAGCATTGGAAGCTAGAAAGCAGGGGCTAAGGGCGATTCACGATCCGAACCTCCACTTCTTTGAAGCAATTCCTGTAACCCCAGTTGCTATTCATTCTCAAAGAGTTAGACGTGCTCAAGGGCTGGTACGTCACCTTTGGAGGAATTCTAATCTGATGTTTAGCAACAAAGTGGGCAAACCAATGCGCATGACAATGCGTTCGTTATTTTATATCCACGTAAAAATGCCATTTTTTGTAATTTCTTCACTTGTTTGTGGATTATGTCTTCTTTCATCTCTTTTTTGGGCACCAACTACTTCAATGATATCTCTCCCCTTTTTCTTATCTATATTGAATAGCATAGGATTATTTCTACTTCTTGTAGGTCTATTAAGTCCTGATTCAGAATCTAAAAAATGGTGGTTTTCTACAACCCCATTTTCATTTATTCATGCTATGTTTGTATTGGTGTGGGCTCATCTTAGGATTGTTTTAGGGATCAAGTCACATATATGGAAGCCAATACAAGAAGTTAGGGAATCAATAAACCGTTATGACGAATTGAAATTATGAGTTGGTGAACAAAAAAAATGGCCCCCGTTAGGCCGCCCGAAGGCGACCCAACGAGAGCCGTGTTCGCATTACTTGTGTTGTTTTTCAGAACAGCTTTTCAGAGTTCAGTTGACAACAGCAGCACCATCGCCAGCAACTGTGTTGCCGTTGTTGGTTACTGAGATGTCGACTGCACAGCCAGCTGCGCTGCAGATTTCTTCAGTGCCTTCACTTAGGAAGATGTACTCCCCAGGTTCCCATGCATTGTCGTTGTCTCCAGCTTGTTGGCTGATACTGCAGTCGTCACCAGCTGCTACGCTGCATGTGTAAACGTTGTCACCAACGCTTAGAGTAACCTTTACGAATGCCCATGCTAGGTCATCCTTTCCGGTCATCTGCATTCGTAGAAGGGTATCTGCGCCTTCTCCAGCTGCACTTGCATCGTCTGCTGCATCTTCTGCAGTGTAGGTGTTCAATGTGGAAGCGGAGGTATCAGTACCCTCACTTGCCAAATTGTTTGCCCACACGTACAGTACTCCGGCCAGCACAACAGTGATTGCGACCATTAGGATGGTAGCAATGACCGGGCTGACAGCCTGCTCATTTTTTTCGTTCTTCATCATTTTTAGTCCTCATACCCCCAGCGGGGGCGACTCTTCCTATAGCGCTCATTGGTATTAAGATAACTGTCGACCCGAATCGATAATTTGCTATTTGTTAATGCTATTAAACGCTGTACTGCGTAGCAAATAAGGGGGTTAATCCACCATTTTAGGTGTAAAAATAACATTACGCCAACTAGTACAATATTTTTGTAGCCGCGCCGCTTTTCCAGAGTCAAATATTCTTCAATCAAAAACCCAAATCAATCTATTTAGGGAATTAAAGTCAAGACAGCGAATCAATTAATCAGAGGTGAACAGGGTGAGAGGTCACGTAGAGGGGATGGGATGCACACTCGACGAAGAACACTCAACAGCCCTGTTCAATGCACCGCTTGCAGTGATGGCATAAAATCGTTTTCAATTTTAGAACCATTTTTCACATTTTGAGGTAATTCTTATCCTTTTTATTCAAAATCATTCAATTGTAAGAATTTCAGCACCACCAGGGGCAATCCAAACAGTGTGTTCAAATTGACCAATCATCCCTTCATCAGCGCATCTTAGCATGTGATATGTTTCTAGGAATCGTATGTTAATCAGTTTCTTTGTTAGGGCATTCCATTTACTTTGCAAACTTTCTTCATTTTCATTAGGAAATGGCTTCTCTAGTAGGGGGTAAGCCCATCTTTCAGCAAATGGTAATTGGTGATATCTCTCCTCAAGATATCTTGCCATGGTTGCACCTAGGGGTTTTAATTTCTGTTTTAACAGGGCCTTCTTAACAGAAATATCTCCCGTAATTCTCCAAATATTACTTGAGTTCCTAGGTGGTACATTTTCTACTAAACCTTGTTCCCCTGTTGTGTTAAATGGTTCAACAGCAAAGATTCCTTTTTCTGGGACAGTTCCTTTGAATGATGGGTTTTCAGGGCCGCAAGAAAAGGATGGTACAGAAACTCCAGCGTGAAGATCGAAGAGTTCTAATTGATGACCACATAAGTTTGAGATTGGATTGAATCCCGCGTCGGTCTGAACCTGTTCAGCAGCAGCACCCACTTCATGCCAAGGGGTTCCGGGATGCATCTTTTCAATTGCAGCATCTCTAGCTTCCCGCGCTGCTTTGATTTGCTCAGTGTGCGCATTACTGTTCCCAACTTCTACAGTAATCGCGTTATCCCCAATTCCACCTGAAACATGTACTCCAATGTCAAGTTTAACTAAGTCTCCTTTTTCAAAAACCATCTCACCATCTAATCCTCCAGGCTTTGTTAATGCATGATCAGTTGTATAATGTGCAGCAATATCATTAACACCAATTGTGCAAGGGAAAGCAGGTTTTCCGCCATGGCGGTGAATATATCTCTCTGCGGATTCAATTACCTGGTGCCAACTTACACCGGGCTGAATTTCATCTTTGATAGATTCGAGTGCTCTACGTGCAACATGACCAGCGTCTCTCCAAAGTTTCAAGTCATCTTCTTCAACCATGCTTTCACCTCCACTTCTGACACTATTCCTTCTCTGAGAACCTGAATTTGCTCCCCCGAATTTAGGTCCGCGTAATCATCACATCGTATCAAGGTACTGGGAGGACCACCTGTACAATTACTAGTAATAACAAAATCCAAACCCAATGAGGCAGCAGCCTTTTTACAGTCCTTTTCTGGTTTTTTCCCACTTAAGTTTGCGCTGGTTGCTGTAAGTGGCCCAACTTTTCTCAGTAATTCTTGAGATACCGGGGTATCAATCACCCGAATAGCAATCTCATCCCCCCCCAATCTTTCATCCATAGTCTTGAGGGAGGGTAGGATTGTAGTAATTGAGCCAGGTTTGAAATCAGAAATTAGTCTGATTACATTAGGGTGTATATTCACAATATCTGCCGCTTGTTCAATATCTGCAACTGCTAGTGAAACTTTCATTTCATGGTTTCTTTGTTTCAATTCGTATAATTGATCGAGTGCATCGCTAGTGGGAATGCAACCTAGTGCAGGGAGATTATATGTTGGATAAACAACAGGAAAACCATCGAGTACATGTTTTACAATAGCATCACTAAGCATCCCCTTGCCCTCCATATAGGGTAGCCGTCGTGGTACCCCCTCTTCAAACAAACCCCGGATAAATTTCCAGATGCAAATACTTTCCAAGAGGACTTCATGCCTCTATTGCCTTCATTGACGTAGAACATATAGTGCGGTTGCTTCGTCCTTCTCCATACCTTTGATTTTCCGCCTCTTTTTTGCATCATTCCATCTCGATTTGATTGTACCATCAAGGAATGATTCCATGAAGAGGGGATGTATGTATGATGACCGACAGACCGCCCTAGTATTTCCTAGATCTGCTGCAACAGTATCGATAACAGCTAACATCGCTTTATTTCGATCTGATGGGCTCTCAACTGGAATTTTGTGTTGTTCTGTTACTAACTTTTCTAAAACTTCAGTCCCGGATAATTCATCCAACCATGCCTCTAACTGTTTTCTAGTAAAACCAGCATCTACCTTAGCCAATCTTGAACCACACTTCCATGTGGCGGCCCAAGTTCGGAAATCCTTGGCAGTATAAGATTCTCCAGTTACTTCACGAATATACGAATTTATGTGCTCTGCCTTCAAATCATTATGGTTATCTGTTTCGACATTATGGTAATAGAACAAATCCTGTTCATCATCCTCGTCACCAAGTTTCTTGGTTTCAAGAATCATTTCCACCAATGTATCATCCTCAATTTTGATTTTCCAATCTTTGCCAGACTTTCCTGTAAATTCAAAGATTGCATCGTGTTTTCCCTCAGCCTTCTTTCCAGTAATTCGACTGAAGTGCCCCTCCTTCAAGGTGGTTAGTCCATAGGATTCATTCGTTTTTGCATACTCATCACTTCCAATCCTAATGTGGTAAAGATCCATCAAGCGAACAACTAGGGCGCTCACTTTATTCAAAGTCATGTTATTTGATTTGAGATCTTTTTCAATATTTGTCCTCAATATTGGTAGCGCTTCTGCAAATCCACGTATCCCATCAAATTTCATAGCTGATTTCATTTCAACCCAATCAGGATGATATCTGTATTGAAGACGACCTTTACCATCAATACCTGTGGCTTGAATATGTCCTCTATCATCAGCACAAATCCACACATCTTCCCAAGCGGGAGGGATGGCTAAAGCGTTGCATTCCTGGATTCGATTATCATTTTTCAAACGTTTCCCATTAGTGAGATAATACTCCCAAACAATCTGGTCTTCATCAGAGGAAATTTTAGCCTGCTTTCTAGAAATCCCTCTTAAGTTTCTATCGGCACGGTTTAGTCCAGCTCTCTTTAGTGCCTCATCCGCGCCAAGTTCCATATCTTGCCGTATGTAATGATGAACTTGACAGTTACCCCTCTTTTCTCAAGAGAGCCAATCGTCAATATGGATTTTTGCGATATCATTTGCGATTTCTCGCTCACTAGTTTTTACCAATAATTTTCCACTAGGAAATAGAGTTAGATTAACGTCTCCTGAGAAGGTGTAGCATAGACGATTCTCTAGTGTGCATTCCCAACCAGCGGCAACAATCTTTTTTGCTATTTTTTCTAAATCAATTACATCAGGTGATTGGGGTTCAACTTGCCATGCTGCCCCTCCACTACATACCTCTAGAACATAAGAATCCATTTCAGATGCCGCCTCTCATTTTTTCTTCTAGAAGCGTAAGGCTTCTTGCAGATTGAGCAGTCTTTCTTTTCATAATTGAATGCCATGCAATGAAAACCAAGAAGAGAATACATGAAACCAAGTTAATGTGATGATATAATTCTAGAAATTCATCAACATCTATCCATTTACTCAAACTTAGAACATCAAGCACCAACCATCTACTAAAATCCTCCATAGTTACAATATTTGGAAGCCCCATGGATACCATCCAAGGCTGAAGAAACCGATCCAAGAAGATTGCAAGTGGGCCGAGAATAAATGTAATCCATCTCATAAATGCAATAATTCTCCAAGCTTTGAATTGCCTCTTGAATTTAGATTCAACAGGGGGTGAAGAACTGTAGTCATCTAAACCTTTGATCAATCTGAATTATCCCCCTCTTCATTCTCATTTTCTTTTTGGGGTGGAGAATTTGGTGGTGGTCCTTGCGGAGCATATGCAGGAGAATTAGGTGGAGGTACTTGAGGAGCTAATGGAGGAGAAATAGGTGGTGGTAAT
>CAYNXD010000085.1:0-31519 GCA_964401115.1 uncultured Candidatus Poseidoniales archaeon
ATCCCAAAAGCGCTGAAATATTCGTTCGTATTCTCTATGACAGTCGTATTGTTGTAGTAATTATTGATCACAGTCGTTCCCGATGTATCTGCATCACCTTCTCCATCAGTCGTTCCAGTTCAAAAACAGCCAGAGAGCACAATAACCATGCTCAGCATCAAAATGTACAGGTTTTTACTCCAGTTCATGGTATAACGAAGGGGTGCAGGTCTAATTATATTTCACCCTCTCAAAAACAAATCATTGACTTTTTAGTCACCCCTATATGGGTTCCCAGTACAACGTTTAGCAAAAGTGCTCGCGCCGGGATTCGAACCCGGGTAAACGGGATGAAAACCCGCCATGATGGGCCGGACTACACCACGCGAGCCACAACCCTCCGGCGAGGATATGGTGCATAACCAAATCGGTTGTTTATTCTTCTTCAGAATCTTCTTCAAGGCTCTCCCACCATTTCCAGGCAGGGTAGAGCAATAGTGCTCCTGCAAGGCTAGCAATGACAAATCCCCAACCACTCAAGAATTCAATGAATTGATTTCCATATAGTCCGATTATTAGAACTTCTAGGCCAAATCTTAGAGATCTTCCAACAAATCCAACCATGACAAAGGTGTGCCTATCCATTCGACCAATCCCGGCACACCAACCAAGAACCTTGTATGGGATTGGGGTGAAAGCTGCAATGAATATTCCAAAAGTGCCATAGTTTTCGACCAAATAATTGAATTTATTTACAGCCTTTTTACTTGCAAAACGTTCCAACAATGGTTGTCCCCATTTATCACCCATCCACCAGGCAATTAGCGAGCCCAGCACGCTTGAGATGGTTACAACAAAGAAAATTGTGGCTAGGCGAACAGGGTCACTGGTACTTGCAGCCATTGGAATTACCAATGCATCAGGGGGCACTGGTTGGATGAATGCCTCGGTGAAAGACATGAGAGCCAAACCAAGGAAACCGATTTCGGCGAACCATTCGGTCACCTGTTCTGTTAGACTTGACCAACTACTCACGCTCTTTCGCTCACCATCTTTGGCATCAAGTTTCTCCTTCTATGGTAACCGGCACGCTCATTGAGGTGGGGCTTGACCAATAACCATGCGTGTATTGGATACAGCGGCTTTGCTAAACTGGCCATTGTCTAAATTACAGGGTTCTGTAGTCCATAGCCAGAGGGATGAATTACTTAGAATCGCCAAAGACCGAGAATATCTAATTGAAGCAGCACAGCTTGATTGGCAGACGCCATCAATGAAGTTTCTAGAAGATGCGTCGAGTTTAGCCACATCTACTGGAGACATTGCTGGTCTTTCAGCTGTCGATATCGAAATTCTTGCATTAACCCTACAGTTGGGTGCTATTTTGATTACTGATGATTATCGCTTGCAGAATTGTTGTGTTGCGGCAGGTATTGATTACGAGCCTGTAATTACAGAAGGAGTTTCTGAACAATGGAAGTGGAAACTTGTTTGTACTGGTTGTGGAGTTGAGGTGGCATCTAGTGAGGTTTCTACCAATAAGGGGGAACACGGGGATTGTCCCGAATGCGGATCCCCTTACAAGATGAGAAAATGCTGAGAATAAATCTCCAGTAATTATTCTTCTTCGAGGTCAGACTCAACCTCGTCAGCGGTTTTTCCTTCAACATCTATTCCGGCGCTATCGGCCTTTTCAACCAGTTCGGCATTTTCAGTCTTGCCTCCCCTGTCCAAATCTTCTTCAGTCATAGTACGAGAATCTGAAATCCCTTTCTGGAATTCACCTTTTGCCATTCCTAATGAACGAGCTAATTTGGGTAATCTCTCAATTCCAAAAAATAGAATGAATACTGCAAGAATAAACAACATTTCAGAACTTGACGGCATCATGGTGGGTCCCTCTGAGCGCCTCGTGTGCGATTCATCCATTGAATGATTCGGCTAAAACATCATAATTTCTCAATAATTTCTATTTCTTAATGAGGGCCAGTAAATTTCAATAATGTTGTAAAATTAATTGATTCACCCACCGGATACTGGTGGTAAGAAGGCAATCTCGGCAGCGTCAGGAATCTCCATTTCAGGAGAGCAAAACTCTCCGTTAAGGGCGACCTTTGTCCCACTATCTAACATTTCATGGATCTGTAATCTTTTTGCCAAATCGGTAATAGAATTACCTGCAAAAAGTGGAATTTCTAGTTCTCTTGTTCCAAATTGTTCGCTTAAATGTCCAAAAAAGAGGACAGTAATTTTCACAACATCCTCCACCTAATCGCCACCTCTGATGTTACCTTGAAGTAGATTGAGTATTATAGGTGTCCGACTCTACGCTAGGAATATGACAGCGGTTCTACGTGCTAGTGAATTATGGAAGGTTTACGATACAGGCTCAGTTCAAGTCAAGGCTCTAAAGGGTGTAGATCTAGAAATTAATCGAGGGGAAATGGTTGCCATAATGGGTCCTTCGGGATGTGGGAAAACGACATTTTTGAATTGTGTTTCCAGCTTAGATGACTTTACTGCTGGAGAGGTTTTTGTAGATGGTGAGGCGCTATCTAAAATGACGGATTATGAAAGAACAAATATGCGTGCCAATCGTCTAGGATTTATTTTTCAATCATTTAATCTAATACCTGTTTTATCTGCGGTGGAGAATGTTGAGTTGCCCCTAGTTATGCAAGGTTACTCAGCAAAGGAGGCGCGTTCTCGAGCGATGGCTGCTTTGGATTCTGTAGAACTCAAAGAGTGGGCTGGGCACCTTCCTGCAGAATTGTCTGGAGGCCAACAGCAGAGAGTGACAATAGCTCGCGCATTTGTGCATGAGCCAGCAATTATTCTAGCGGATGAGCCAACTGGAAATCTAGACATGGATACCTCTAATTCTATAATGGATCTATTGGTGAATTTGAATAAAGACAGTGGCATAACATTCCTTCTTGTAACACATGAAGAAGAGATTGCCAATCTATGCTCTCGTAGAATTTTAATCCGTGATGGGTTGATTATTTCTGATGAAGGGGTTAGGGATACGCAGCCATCTACTTCTGAAGAGGAATAATCTGGAGGTGTTCACTTGACTGGCCGGGGGAATTGGATGCAAAGGGGTTTGCAAATTGTAAATATTCTTCTTTCTCTCCTCGCAATAATCATTGTATCATATCTTGTAATGGAATATGCTAGAAATACTATTGGTGGCTTAGGTTATGGCTGGGTTATTACCTCAATCAGCCTTGGATTAGTAGTAGGGATTGTTATTTACTCAATGATAAGATTGCTGTCTGAATCAAGACAGAGAGTTCTAGCTACCATGGCTCTAAATAATTTGCAAAGACGAAAGCGAAACACAGCACTAGTAGTGGTTGGTTTGCTCGTAGGTTCTGCAATTATTACGAGTAGCCTTGTTGTGGGGGATAGCCTAGATGCTACATTACAGGCTGAATATGCTGAAGCATTGGATGAAACAGACATTCTCATAAATGGTATTGATAATTTAGGAATGCCAGTTTGGTGGAATCAGACAAGGGCAGAACAAATGGTTGATACTCTCTACAATGAAGCCGACATTGATGCGGTATCAATAGGAATTAAAATGAGTATTGGCGTGAAATCTGAGGTTCATAGGACCGTAGATGCTCGCGCCCATTTGATAGCTATGGATGCTGATTATCAGCAACAAGGTTCCTGGAATCCTTTCGGAGGAGATGGTGGATTACACTATTCTGAAATCAAGGAAGGCAGTGCATACCTCAGTCAGAAAGGTGCCGATCGGATGGATCTAGTAGTTGGCGATACAGTAGAGATTAGTTGGACAGAATTAAGTTTGTCTAGTGGCATCAACCGTGAGACTAGTAACTTGACTATTCAGGCAATAGTGCCAACAAAAGCCTCAGGTTCTGTAGATGGTGGTGATGTCGCAGTTTACACTAATTTACAACAAGCACAAGAGATTTTGAATCGGCAAGGTGAAGTGAATAGAATCACAATCTCTGCTAAGGGCGGGGTGCTTGATGCGCAAGATGCTGAAAAGCGCGTAATGCCCATTATCAATTCAACATTAGATGAGGCGATTATTGGTGAAGATGTCGGGCTAGAAGTAACCGCTGTACCTGAGGATTTCTCTGTGGGCGTTCAGCGTGTTGTGGGTGAGGGGCTACTTTCCGGCGATGAGGTGTCTAGCCTTCGGGAAAACATTAGTGCGATTTCACCAGATGCAATGGTAGCAGAACTTCTAATGTCGCCAATATTGCTAGTTTCCCATGAAGAAGTCAATCTTAGTGGTCTAATATCGTCAGAGATTACTTCCATTGATTCCGATGGGGTCGCAGATTGGTATGCAACCCCGGCAGGTTTGTCAGTTCAGAAGAGGGAAACAAGCCAGTGGTTCAGTTGGGTCCCTAAAGGGGAATCCAAATCAATTCTCTCAGTACAATCAGTTTCAGATGGTGCTGCCCTTTCTCTTTATTCGGGGGGGGTTCGTCTATCAGTCTTGGACAAGGACATTCCATCCCGGGATATCACGATGCCGGAAGGTTCTGGGGAATTGGTAGATTTAGCGGTTAGTGACGGCAATATTGGCTACGCACTAAGGGTTGGCGATACCGGTGTCGAATTGTTGTTTGGTGATGCCTATAGTGAAGGGGCAATTGTTTGGGATTCTGCAACTTTGAATCTCACTTCATTTAGTGAAGTAATTGAAGATGGAATCCTTGCTTTGGAAGACGATGAGCTGTATCTTCGCTTGGAAGGTGCTTTCACCAGTTCTACCTGTGTAATCGATGTCGAAGAAATCAATTCAGAATTTAATTCTTGCAATTGGAATATTGACCCACCCTCTAGCCGTTCAATCAGTAATCACGGGGGTCTTGTATGGGACAAGTACGGTCAAGATTTGCAATTGACTTCTTCAAGAATTGCTGGCAATTCAACATCTGCACATGACTTGGGTTTGCCCACGGGAGATGTACTCTTTGTGACCCCTACATCAGTGTTAATCGAGGATTCTGGTCTTTACTACTGGAATGGTACATCCTTTGGTTTGGTGGGTGTGCAACTTGCTACAAATTCAGATAATAGGACCGCTTGGACTAATGGCGTTCGTACTATTTCTTCCTCTCCTCATGGTTCAATTATTGCAGATGAAAACCATGTTATTGGTAGGTTGCCCTATCAGATATCACTAGATGGTTTCTCAAATATACCTCTTGTTGTTATTGCCCTCACGGGTGGGGTCGGGATCCCTGAACCACAGCCAGGTGACGTATATCTCACTTCATGGTCATCTGATGGATTAGCACTAGAGCCTCCAACGAATATTTCACTGGTTGGATTGATGCCTGCAGCACGTGGAATTTTCGAGCCCCTTCTACTCAATTACACATTCACAGTACCTCAACTCCCAGCCCCTCCAGGGCAACCTGGATTGGACGATATGTCTCTTGCAGTGGTGAATATATCTGATGCTCAAGAACTTCTCAGCCGTGAAGATTCAGTTCGTAGCATGATTATGGTTTCAGGTAATGCGCTAGTTGTTCCTGGTGCGTTTAGCGCATTGCAAATCAACCTAACTGCTTGGGCGGATGAGACATCAGATGCAGAAGCAATGGGATTCAATGTTGTTGCCATAAAAACCCAAATTCGTGAGATAACTGCAGATTCTGGTGCTAATTTCTCAATGTTATTCCTGATTTTCGGCTCCTTCGTAATTTTTGCTGGCATCCTCCTAGTGATGAATCTCTTCGTGATGTTAGCAGATGAAAGAAAATCGGAGATGGGTATGCTGCGTGCCTTGGGGATGCAGAGGGGCGAATTACGGTCAATGTTCGTAATGGAAGGCACTCTTGTAGGGATAATTTCTAGCTCAATCGGTTCTGTTGCAGGGATTGGTGTAGCCAAGTTATTGATGCTTGGATTGGATAAAATTCTGGCAACCACTTTTGATGGCTCAATTATTTTTGCATGGGAGTGGCATAGCGTTTTGAGTGGTTTTTCCATAGGTTTCTTGGTTACATTCTTGACACTATTTGCTACTTCCGTTTATATCTCTAGACTAAATGTGGTTGCGGCAATGAGAAATATCCCGACTAGAATTAAAGGATCTTTGCCATGGTGGTCTATTCTGATATCCTTATTCCTGTTTGCTTCAGCCCTAGGATGTGCAATTTTAGCCTTCAGCGTAGGTGATCCCCTGAGTGGCACTCGAATGGCTTGGTGGCTGACTGCTGGGTTCCTATTCCTATTTGGTATGGTCCCACCTTTATTCTTCATATTCTCTAAAACACTGCCAGATTCAATCACAATTTTTGGTTCAAGGACTTCTCGTACAGCCCTAACTCCACGACTAACAATGACCGTCCTTGGTCTTGCCATGTTTGGTTGGGGGATTTGGGATGATCCTGTCAGGGCTGATTGGGAACAGGGCGACTTTTCTTTCATCATTTTGGGTTCATTCTTGGTAGGCGCGGGTGTTCTATTGCTAACCAGTCTAGCGCCAATGATAGCCTCATCTCTCGCCCGTACCGGTTCAATTGTATCAAAACGCCTTGCATCAGTACTCCCAACAGCACTTGCTTATCCTCTAGCAACTCCCTTCAGGACTGCAATGACAATGGGGATGTTTAGTTTGGTTGTATTCGCTGTAGTAGTCCTTTCTGGATATTCTGCTCTTGTTGGTAATTGGTTAGGGGATCTTGGAGAGGATGCTCGTGGAGAATGGGAAATAATAGCATTTGGGGATTTAGATTTAGGTGATAATTCAAGTGATTGGGATTTAGGTGAAATTGGAATAGATGATTTCGATGCTATTGCGACTATGAATTCCGCCACAATACATGTATTTGCCGATGGTGAAGAGGACATTGAGAATAAATCTAGATACACTCAAATTCGTGGTTTTGACCAAAATTTCTCTAAAATGGGGGGTTTGCCTCTTGATTCTTGGTCGCCTAATTTAGGTAATAATGCTGAAGAAGTATGGCTAGCAGTTTTCGAGAATGAATCATTGGCAATTATTGATTATTCAATGGCAGTAGAATCGTTCCAAGGAGAAGGGGGGGTAATCTTTGAAGGCATGGGGCTTAACATTGGGGATGCAATAATTGTTCAAGACCCCTTGAATCCATCTATTAATCAAACATTCTTCGTTGGAGCTGTAATTAGTGAAGAAAGCGCATGGTTTGCAAGTGGCGTTAGTGTTGCTAAACCAATGGCATCGGAGAGGTTTGAAGCAGCCACTGCATCGATATGGTTCTCATTGCCATCTGGTTCCACACTTGAAGAGCAGGAACAAGTAGCAAGTGATATACAATTCGAGCTTGTAGAAGAGGGTGCTAGAGTAATTGCAATTGAAGTGGTTTTCAAGGACATCCAATCTTTCATTTTTGCTATGTTCGGACTGTTACAAGCATTCCTGGCATTAGGGCTTGCTGTAGGGATTGCTGGATTAGGTGTAATTACCATCCGCAACGTTTCTGAAAGGTCTCACCAAACAGGTATCCTCAGGGCACTTGGATTTCAGCGCAGCATGGTGGTTTCAGGTTACCTTGCCGAACTAACATGGATAAGTCTGTTGGGCATACTTAACGGCGCAGTTGTGGGCATAGGGTTCCATTATCAGTTGTATGTCAAATTCCTTAAGGATGAGGGTGCTGAATTTATTCTTCCTTGGGGGCAAATTATGATGATAATTTTTGGTGCTTATCTGCTAACTGTTCTGGCCACTGCATGGCCTGTTCGGAGGGCCGCATCAATACATCCGGCCGAGGCGCTCCGCGACATAGAATGATACAAAACAAATGTTCTAAATTCAATAGGATTGTGCACTTAGGAGCCTAGAACCTAACAAAACCCCGCGCATAGTATAAATACGGATTGAATAGGTGGGGTAACCCCGTAGCGGGAGGACTGTGACATGAAGAGAGCAATAAGTTTGGTTTTGGTGGTTTTAATGCTAACCAGCATTTTGGCCAGTTTTAACCCAATTGAAATGAATGAAAAAGAGACAGTGAATGACGCCGATGCTAGAGCTGATTACGAGGTTTGGCTAATTGGAGCGAATTCACCGAGGGAATCAACGGTTGGTATAGCCGGAGATGTAAGGAATGCAGTGGATGTCGGTGAAGACATCGACTTTGATTTGGTCATCAAGAACATCGGTGATAACGATGTATCTGAGATGTCCATTTCGGTGGAGGTGACAACTGGAGTACCAGGAGCACCTGCATTGATTGATCAAACAGATTCGGCTGTTTGCGATGACGCAGCAGCTTGTAATCATGCTGTATTCCCATCTGGCGACTACTTTGACCAAGGTAGATATAAAGTGCGAGATTCTAGTGGAAATACATTAGTTTGGAATCCACCAGCACCAGGTACCTACACTGTAACTATCACTGTAGATTCCGGAGATCAGGATACCGACCTTAACAACAACATGCTATCATTTGATGTAGTAGCAAAAGATTGGTATGACATAGATGTCGGACTAACTTGGGACAGTACTGGTGACGACGGTGATATGTCGGGCACAAACGTCAACCCATTTACATTGTCTGTAATGACGAATGGAAGCAACGAATGGCAAGCACGTAACGTAGAAATCGAAATTACATTCAGCGGTGCTTTCCTTTATGAAGATTCTAATGGAAACCCTGTGTCTAGCTTTGAAGACGCTAACGGCCTTCAGGCTGGATGTCCTGGGAACCCTAACACCGTTGCATGTACATTTTCAGTGATGGTTGGTGAGGAAGTTGGATTCGGCATTGCTAACGCCACTAATGGTTTGGATGTCCCAGTATTCCAAAATGTGACTGCTGGTACCAACGAAACCAACGCTAGCGATATCGGTGAAACTAGGATGGTTCCAAATTTCCAGCAAGTATACACCTATGCGGGCGCCATTGGAGGCGATGTTAATGCAGTCGGTATGGCTGGATACACAGTCCTAGCCTCTTTGAAGAATTACAAGATTTATGAAGCAGTATCAACAGATTATGGTTCAGGTCCTGGTGGCGGTAACAACACAACAGGTCCTGGTGCTGGAGGTAATGTTGTCATTACGATGGAGGAAGTAGATCACAACCTAGACGATCGTAACGGCAACAATGATGCCATATTAAATGGTTATTTTGCAGCATACCATGACATTAGAGTAATTGCAGTTGAAGCTGGTCTTCTAAGGCAGCAGGAAGGTCGAATGGATGCAGGCATGACTGCAATTTACGCGACTGTTGAACATGCTGGTTCATCTATGACTGTAAATTATGACTGGTCAGTGATGTTCAGCGTTAAGAATTCTGACGGAGATGACATCATGGGCTCACCAATGCCTGCAAATTCTTGTGATTTGCAAGGAATGGAGAACCCCTATGCACACGAGTTACTGGGTGAGGTAGTTCCTGCTTTCCCTGAAGGAACAGCATGTGTAGAGATGTTAATTGATCCAGGAATGCACACAATTACTGCAACCGTGGATTTCATAGATGCCACAACTACAGACGCTGATCAAGACAATGACTGCGGTGACCCCGGAAATGACCCTTGTAAGGTTGATATGAGTAGCGCAAACGACGCTCGCACAGGTCACTTCGAGTTGGTAAATAGCGGGCCTGTAGCATACTTGACAATGGAATCTGCGGATGAGACACTAGCTGATGGGTCATTGGTTCAGATGACCGTGCGTGTAGAGCACCTAGGTCAGCCTGACGTTGATTTTGATGGAAATCCAGAACCATTCCAATACACATGGGCTATGAGTGGTGGAGAAATGCAAGACCCTGCAATGATGAATTGCGAAGGTATGCCATTCTGCGACATCAACCTTAACTTCATGTGGGTAGGTTCTCCAGATGTTATTGTCACAGTGACTGATTACTGGGGTGTAACATCTTCAGCATCGTACAGTATGACCGTTTGGAATAACTACTCCACATCAGATTCTGGTGATTGTTGGGATGTTGATTATGACATCTACTTCAGCCAGATGATTCAATACTACGCTAATTTCTCAGATGCCGATGATGTGACTGAGCAAACCCTTGAAGGTAGCACAGGTAAATGGGATTCCATCTGCACATTTGACGTGGATGTAACTGGTCAAATGTATCCTGCAGACGTACATAGTGAAACAATTTCAGTAACTTTGGACGCAGACCCTTCAGTAGGTCACTCGCTTTGGTATGAGGGTGCTACACAGTGGGTTGAGTTGGTAGGTACAACACAATCTCAAGTTGATGCTGACACTATTACTCTGTCTTGGGCCAACGATGGTACTCTACCATCTCGTTCCTCGGCTACCTACGGTGTGTTTGCATCTGCAACACTAGGTCAGCCACCTCAAGCAGGTATCGACTCTCTGACAGCAACTTTGAGCGCAGCTGGTGTAATCGAACTATCATGGGCTGTTAACAACAGTGCTCTCGTATCTGATTCCGATTTCGGTGTCCTTTACGTAAATGGTGATGGAGCCGCTCTTGACGGTGACCGCTACGTACTTAACAGCCTAGACCAAACCACTTGGACAATCTCTGGTGAGCACGGCAAGACCTACGAGTTCCTCGTGCGCGTGGAAAACGGTGAGGTAGATAATGATGGAAACCCACTATACGGTACTCCTGTAGATTCCGGTAGCGCAGTTGCAGATGGTCAAGTTGATCCAACTGCCGGTGCAACCGCACTTGACGCAGAAAAGTCAGGTTCAGACAGCATCTCATTCGTTTGGTCTGCTGCTGATACATCTGATGTAGATCATTGGATGATTTGCTGGTCTCCAACAGCTCATACATCTCTTGAAGTGATGAGTTTGATGGGGGCGGGTAACTGTCACCACACTGCAGATTCGAGCACCACAGCAACCATGGCTCGACACGCAGGAGCAGGCACTTACCTGTACTCAGTCAATGCAATGGATAACCATGGAAACATGGAGACTCAAGACTCTACAGACGGTCTAACCTTTACTGATGATGCAGACCCAGGTGTAGATAATACCGATACAATTGGTGATGCTGGCGGAAGCGATGACATACCCACTCAAGCATGGGTAGCAATCGGTGCGTTAGTATTGGTGGCAGTTGTTGCTGGCGCCTTTATCCTAACACGTGGCGGCGTCGAAGGCGACGATGACGAGTTCGACTACTGAACGAGTCTTAGTTGAAGGGCAAAACCAACAAAAGACCCGCTTAGGCGGGAATCACACGGCAGGGGGTCCTATAGGACCCCCTGCCTTTTTTTGTTTCTGATTAATTTCTCATAAAATTTCAATCCATCAAGGCAGTCATAATTCAATAAATTTCTAAACGTGCTACTGCGACTCCTTTTCGTGAATTAACAGGTTATTTTAGTTCCTAATTTTTGTCTTAAGATCTAGATTTATGGGGTCCAAATTGGTAATTTTTCCTCGGTTTTAGATGTTAATTTTTCACTGTTACAAATGGTTTGTACTACATATTTTCGGCCCAGAAAATAACATTCAATTTCTTTTCAGTACGCCTTTCTATCACTTCGAATCAAACGTTCCGTACCCATATCATTATATGTTCAACAAAACGTGCGAAGGAGTGCCATACGACAGTTTGGGGTATGAACAATGGTGACAAACAAGAATAAAGTAACCCTCGGGGGCAGTTGGTTATTGCTAACTCTCCTGATGATTGGAATGAGTTGGAGCGCTGCAGTAAGTCCGGTAACGGATGATTTGCAAGCTCCTGAGAATGATGGAACGGAAACCGTAGAGGATCCGTTGGCGCTTCCGGATTCAGCAACGAATCCAGAAGACAGTGATGAATTTGGATACGATCCGGCAGCTGAGTTAATTGGCTCCCGAACCGAAACTGCCAAAACTTTCGTGAAGGAAGATGGTAATTTTGCGGTTATTGTGTCTCCAACGCCACTGCATTACATGGTGGATGGTGCTTGGGAAGACATTGACCTGAATTTGGAGTCTAACGAGAATGGTTGGGATGTAACAGAGAATACATTCGAGTCATACTTCTCTCCAGATCCTCGTCAGGGTGTCCAAATGGTAGTCGGTGGGGAAACCATCCGCTATGGTATTATGCCACAAGTTGTGGTTCTAGACGGTAACACACTGTCAGAAGAACCCTACATGGGCGCTCCAATAGCTGAACCCATCGATGTAGGTGCTAACGTGATTAGGTATCCTCTGCTTCAAGGTATTTCGCTAGACTATCAAGTCGAAGCGAACCAACTAAAGCAGAACCTAGTTGTACGAGAAGCGCCACAACTTTTGGATCACCAGAAGGATTCAGGATACTTTGGAATTTCAGAAACATTGCTGGTTCCAGAAGGATTCGGACTCTTCTTGGGCGAGTCTCCAATCGCTGATGGTGATTTGGTGAAGACTAACCAGTCTCTATCAATTCGCCACCTGGATACCGGTGAGCAGTTAGTTAGCATTCCGCAGCCAACTGCATTGAGCGCCGATCCTGAAGCAAATTTGGAGGGGCCATACATTGGATTCTACGTGATTAGGGTTACCGGCACAACTGTAACTCTGACTACTGTTGTTGAGAACACATGGTTGATGGACGAGGATAACAGAACTTATCCAATTCTAATAGATCCAACTATGGACAAGAGTCCAAACAATGCAGGATACGGTTACTACTACCGTATCTCTCGTTGGGGTTGGTACTCTTACACCTACGAATATGCATGGTCTAACTCTTACTTGACATACACATGCCGAGGTTCAGGAAATTACTACAACACATGTACTAGCGGTTCTTACACATGGTTCTACTACTATGGTTGGTACAGGTTTGACTTCAATTCTGCATTGCCAAGCGGTGCTACCGTGAATAGTGCAGATTTCAAGAGCAAGGTCGGAAGATATTACGGTGGTAATAGGAATTTCGAAGTTGCTGTTTTGAAGTCTGGTAGCAGTCAAGGAAGCAACCCGATTGATCCTAACTCGTATCTCTACTCCAGTGGAAGATACTTGAACCGCTACATTAGAAATAGCCCAGCATCTTCTTCATCTACCACATTAAGTGACCCCAATTACTACTGGTATGGTGGAAGTTTGCGAACTATTGCGTTCAATTCTAACGGTGTAAACGATATTCAAGATGCGATAGATGGAAACGGTGCAGGAAGTAACGGACATATTCTCGGATTAGGTTTGAGAAATACCGGTAACGCACCTCGGTGGTATTGGTGTAGTACTGGATACAACAGTTACTATGGTTGTACATCTGCAACGACTAGACCTTATCTGCACGTAGATTACTCGGGTGGTACAGATACTGATCCGCCAGAGGATGACTTTGTGCCTTATACAGATATCACAACTCACCGTGAAGAGGCTAGAACATTCTGGCTCGAGCTTAAGGACACAACAGGTGTTGATACCACATCAAGTGGCCGACCAACTCTCAGTTATCGTGTAGATAACGGAAGTTGGACCAAGATTACAGCAACGATAATTGGAACATGTATTTCCGGATATTTCTGTAACTTCAAGGCTACAATTCCTGCAGTTCAAGAAGGCGAATATGTCCAGTATTTCTGGGCATTCCAAGATTTGGTTGGAACAGCTCCTGGAACTACCGGAAATCCGAATTTCAAGACATTACCTGTAGGTGGCAGCGGGACCCCAAGTAACCCGTCTGCTCCGAGTTCTCCGTACAACTATTTTGCACAGCCTGTAGAAGAGGCTGATGCTTTCAATAGCGATGGTACGAAAAACAACAAATGGCAACTTGGAATTTCTGGAGTTAATCAGTATCGATACTACAGTGTTTCGAGATATTTCGATGAGCAACTGACATATTACGAGGATTCAAAGGAATGGATTTGGGAATACGATACTAGCAACTGTGGTACTGGAGGAAACTCCTGTTTCAACACTAACAATGTGTACCACATGAAGTACGCTCCAAATACCAATGGTTACTCTTACAGTAACTGTGGCTCGTACACATGGTGTAAGAAGATCCAGCCAGGTATGCAGAACACTGCAGCAGGTGGTTATTCAGGCGGTCAAATTTTCAACATGAACGCCCAAGATGGACCAGGAATGTCAACAATTTGGTACTACAATACAGCTGTGCAGAAGTGGGGCATGATTGGCCTTGACACCCAAACTGGAATCGATAAACCAGTGGTGGGTGCCGTAGTTGGAACCCAAGGCGGTGGCCGAAACTGTGACGATTGTTACTCTGCGGTCCCAATTCCTGGCGACATTACAATGAAGTTCGGAACAATTACAGTTAACGGAACCTACAACACAGGTGGTTGGAATTGGTTCTGTACAAACAGTAACAACCATCCAATGTACTTTGTGAGAACCAGTAGCACAAACCCGTACTGCTTGTACTCATACACTACATGGCAATATGACCGAATTTTCAATGGTTGGATGACACCTGGATACGATGGACGATGGTCAACAAATACCGTCATCAAGTCCAAGGTAAGTACAGTTAGGCCAGTGCCTGACATATTCCCTGTCAAGATTGGCGGCGATGGTTTGATGGACACACACAGTGAGGATGCTCGAACTGTAACTGTCAGTCTAGAAGATGCAGGAGATCCACCATCTGGTGTCAATGTATCAACAGGTACTGACGCTAATGGTGTTCTTGAAGGACCACACTTGGAATATCGTGTGAATAATGGAACTGCATGGTCTGCATGGACTACACGTTCATTGAATCCTGCAGGATCGACAAGAACTCTCTGTCAGTATTCGGATTGTGATTGGACTGCTGTAATTCCAGGTACTGATCGTGGAAATACAGTCGAGTACAGGCTATTTGTTCAAGACAATTTGAACAACTGGAACAACACATCCTCTTACACATACGAAATTGGAACACCAACTAAGGTTTTCACAGTCGAGTGGCATGACCAGACTTGCGGTTACAACAACCAATGGCATTGTTCATGGCAACTCAAGTTCTATGATGTAACAAACGAAGTTGAGTTCCATTACGACACTAGCTCGTACGCGTATTACAACTACCAATCTACTGGATACCAAAAGGGTGGTTCAAGTGCTATTGGTCAAACATTAGTAGAACGCCCAAGTAGCGGTTATATCGGCGGCAACCCATTCTTCAGTAACTTCAGAATAGCTACTGATGGAAATATGCATGCTGCTGAGACAATGCCAGCAGGAATGTCTGAATTGTACAACTACAATGAGGAATTGACAGGATCCAGCAATGGATTCCCATACTACTACTACTGCACTCGCTATTGGTCTTCATACAGAAACCAGTGTGCTACAGTAATAGACATGCCAAATGATTTCGACTTCGAGTGGTTTGGTACTACATACAGTGCAAACAACAGTGATACGTTCCACGCCAACAGGTTTGGTGCTGGTGCGTTCAGTACGTCGTCTTCCCAAACACCAATGCAGATGGCTTACTACTACTGGGGCTCTCAGTGGCCTTCCATGCCTGACACAGGCTCATACGTGCGTAACGTTCAGTTCGCGCCATGGTTTGGATACTATTCCTCATACTACTGTTACAACTCTGGATCTGCAGAATGTAGCATCCGAACAAAGACAATTCCGTTCGGCGGAGCAGGTATGGATGTTTATTCAGACATCACAACTCCAACAATTTGGGACAAAGAGATGAGCCCAATTCGTATCGTACCTAGCGGC
Source organism: uncultured Candidatus Poseidoniales archaeon (assembly GCA_964401115.1). Lineage (GTDB taxonomy): Archaea > Thermoplasmatota > Poseidoniia > Poseidoniales > Thalassarchaeaceae > MGIIb-Q1. The sequence continues at coordinate 15,617 of CAYNXD010000085.1, forward strand.
GATTACATCCGTGCTACAGCGGACTTGACAATCGAAGCAGGTGTAGAGGTTCAGTTTGCTGATGGCAAGGGAATCGATATGGCCGGTGCATGTAACAAACTAACAATTAACGGTAACGAGTCTAACGAAATGGATGGCCGAGTAACTATCACCAACACTGGTGGTAGTACTGCTGCCAATGGACTTGGCTTTGCCTTTACTAGAGGTGGATGCAGTCAAGGAACTGCAGATCGCCACACAATGGAGAATGTTGATTTCAGTAATCTAGACATTGCAATTTCAGCAGGAAGTCGTCACGGTAACTCACCCCACTACAATGGTGATGTGGGTGACTTTACCATGGAAGATGTGACTTTCACTAATGTTGGAACAGCGATTAGCCATGGTTCAGGACAGGGTACCAGCTTCGATTTAGCTGGCGTACATATTAGTGGAGCCACAGGATCTTGTATTGATTTGCCAGATGATTCAACTCTGAGTTGGATTGGTGGTTCAGCAACTGACTGTAACACAGGAAGTAGCTCCTCTGATGGTGCAATTATGACTGGAGATGGTAGCGAAATAACACTGGATGAAATTGCCATTACAAATGCTGCATACAATGGTGTTGCAGGATCTGCAAAGACAATTTGGGCCCACAATGTTTCAATGAATAATTCAGGTCTAACCAGCTCTCAATTTGCTGGTAGTGCTTGGGGACAAACATATACTGGAGCAGGTTCATCTCTCTATCTTGAAAATGTAGATGGAGGGGGTTATGATACAGGTATCAATTCATACGCTGTAGATAGCATAGATATCATTGGAGGATTTGATGGCGGTGGTGTATCTCTTGTACCAAGAGGACATAGTTCATCGGTTTCAGGACCTACTGATTATTCGTTAGATGATATCACCTCTACTGGGAACGTCTACATTGAGAGGACAACGCCTTCTTCAATTAACAATCTAAATGCAGATGGTCACCTAAAGTTGGCAGGGACCGCTCCATCTAGTGACCAAATTTCTGTCAAGTGGCTTACTGCTGACGGAATTACAATCGCTGGTTGTGGATGGACTGTTCGCGCTGAAGGTGTAACACTAGGTAGTACAGCAGATGGTACTTGGGCAACAGCATCTTGTACTTCGAATTCTGCTAGAAGCTCTTTGACCGTCATGGATGGTTCAATGACTGGAAGCAACTCAATGACCAACATCTTCTACGCTCGAAACGCCATGGTTACCGCTGCTAATTTGGACGTAACAGGCCAAACTGCAATAGGAAGTTACGTGGCTCGGTCGAGTACAAACGGTGAAGTTCGTTTGATTGGAGTTGATTGGCGTAACAATGGTTGTGCAGATGCAAACGGTTGGACCGGAATGAGTGGTGGTGCAAATGATTGTACTCTATCTGTCACATCATCATCTGGTAAGATATATGTCGGTGGAATAGCAGACTTGTACGCATACCGTATGATTAACACTACTGCAACATTCTTCGCAGATCATTCTGTAACATCTACAACAGTTGAAACTTCAACCGCAGCACGACCATGTATCGCTGCAGCAGGTTGCAGTGTAACTAACGTATTGACCGTTGGAACAACTTACACAGATGCAAATGGAAAGGCGTATGCTTGGCTAGTTCAAGACAAGATTGAAAGATCAGGTAGTAGCAGTGTAGCTGTTACAGATTCATACACCGAGCACCACTTCGAAATTGCTGGTGGTGGCGGACAACAGGAAGTTGGTCCTGGTGTAGTATGGTGGAATACCACACTATATCCAACCATGACTCACAGTAACTGTAACATGAATACCATGGCTTGTGACATGCCAGTATCTCCAGGCGATTCTCGATACATCGAGTTGGATGCCGCACCAATTGATTGGTCAGGCCCAACTAAGACTTGCAGCAGTATTGCAGCAGGTGGAGCAGCTGTATCCAGTACTGGACATTACATCTACACGATTCAGGACATGACTCTTTCAACAGACTTAGTATTAGATGGATGTAAAGTTCATTTGAATGGTACTAGCTTTAGAGTTAATAGGACTGCAAACAACAATCCAACAATTACCCTCGTGAATGGAGGAGAACTGTTGGTATCTTCTGAAGCAGTATCTAACACTCAAGGATTTATCAAGTCTGTAACAAGTGCATACGGCTGGGAAGTTGATATCCAAAGTGGCGGTACTCTTGCTGTTGGTGATGCAGCTAATGGTGGAGGATACCTGCGTGGAATGCATGAGAATTCTGCCAAGGGCGGTTCGCTGATGGTAGAGGCCGGAACTTTAAGTGTGAAATATGGTGGAATGATATATGGTTCTCAGACCGTTTCTTCCACACATGCTACAGTGAAGGTAAATGGTGGTACTCTAATTACTGACAATGCTACAATTATCAATGCACAGCAGACTGGTGTTGGTGTTTGGTTAGAGAACACAGGTGATAGTAACATCGAGAACATCGCTGTAACTGGCGCTGCAACTGGTATTATGATCAAGGATTCAGCACCAACCGTCAGTGGATTTACTCTGAATGACAACACAGTTGGTGTGGAAATTGATGGCGGAATGTCATTGCCAACAGTTTATCGTTCTCCACTACTAAGTGGAGCGTCACGTGGTTGGACAACCTATGACAACGATTTGACTGCATTGGCAGCGCAGCACAACTACATACAGTTCGGTTTCAATCTAGTCTATGAAGGTGGAAACGTTCACCCATCCTACAACTATGCATCAAGCAAGTACTACGCAATGTGGGACCGAATGAGAATTGCATTGGATACCGGAAGCGGCCCAACTAACTACACAAACGCATACAACAGCTATTGGGGCTCCCAGAATGCTAAGCAACAAGTCGGATACTATGATTCTGGTTCTCAATCTAACCAGGGAGACATCGATTCCCCGCATCCATCAAGAAACGATGGTTATGCTCGTTGGGATTGTAACGCGTACGGATATCAGTACAGCCCAGGTGGATCATACCAGTATGGATACTACTACTACTTCCTATACTACGCTAGTGGTTACACAAGTTCTGGAAACTACTACGGTGCTAACTCATATCCAAGAGAAATGGGCTTCACCTTAGACAAGGTTGATGGATTAACTGGTAGCCAAAACTACTACCCATACGGATACTGGGGTTACTACTACCCAAGTTGGTATGGTGGCTGGGGTGACTTCAAGCCTATTGAGGGATACAACGGTCTTTGGGGTTACTACAACGTCTGTTTGGCTTACGCATACACATACCAGACACCAACACCAAATGGTTGGAGAATGTCATGGCCTATTGTGGATGTACAAGATACAAGTATTCAGGGCGTTAATGCATACATGGATATCTTGCACAATAACAACGATTACTATGCAGACCGATATGAGTTTGTATTCCGTGGGGCAGATACACCTGAGAACTTGGTGAATGCTGAGTGGGGTAGAACCTTCGGTAAGGCTTCCCTAAGCAGTGGTACAATCAACAACGCTGATACAGGAATCTATTACTCTGGTAATGATGCAACCGCAATTATTGACGGTGTAACAGTCAATAGCCCAACTAGAGAAGGTGTTCTAATTGACGGCCGAGCATCTGCAGATATGAATGGTATCACGGTCAATGATGGCCGTTACGGTATCCGTTCAACTAATGCAGCAAGCGGTAACGTAGTTGCAACCAACTCTAACTTGAACAACCAAACTCAAGATGGGGCTGTACTTGCTGGCGGAATTAAGATGAACCTAGGTGGTTCAATTTCCGACGCTGGTAATGCTGGAGTCAATGTTCTTTCAAGCAGTGCTGCTTCATGGGAATTCAACAACCTAGTAGTTACCAACAACAATATCGGTATTCTAAACGATGGAACAGGTCAGCTAACCTGTAACTTCTGCACAACATCGGGTAACACATTGGATGTACAAACCTCAGGTTTGACGACATGGATTGAAGGTGACCTAAACCTAACAAGGGTTCAAGCTGATCCGGGAGGTACGCTAGAACGCGGTCGTCTACTAGATTTGACGGTGACAGCCACCGTCAGCAACGTGGTGACTAACCAAGTTGGTGTCGGCGTGCTGATGGTTGACGGTGACGGTAAGAAGGTCGCCACTGAAAAGACCGGAGCAGGTGGTGTTGTTGAGGACTTAGTGTTCTTCACGGCATACGTCGAGCCTAGTGGCTTAAGATGGGTTAATTTGAGTGGGTACAAGGTGATGTCAGCTGCTAAGATAACTTATGGCGGCGGCGTTGGTGATTTCAGATATGCAAATACTGGAGTTACCCTTGTGGACGCCCCTGGTAACTCAGATACGATATCGTTGAATGACAATTTCGATGCTCGAGTATGTTATAGTTGGTCTAGCACGTACTACAAGACTCTAGCATCTTGTTCTGGAGGAAATTATCTTGGAACGGGATCGAGTCGAAGCCTAAGTAATGGAAATGGCGGAACAATGATGGAATATGGTTACTATCAGGCGATGCCAGCAGATATGACGAACAAAGCAGTCATGATGGACTCTCCTTGGGCTTACGTAGGTTCTAGTGGTGCTGATTTCACTGACTCATCGGTGTTCTTTACTGGATTCTATAATGATCAGTATTCACAGTTGTATGTGTCTTACCCATACACACAGGATATTACACTGGATAATACAGATGCTGTGGCAATTGGTAGGAGTGGAAAGAACACTGAGTTCTTCACTCTTGGTTGGTCAGGATCTTACAACTATGGAAATTACATGGTCAACGATTCAACGTTGATTAACATTGGTACGATAGGAGCCGGTAGAGGTTATTACAACCGAGACCCTGTAATGCAGGTTACGAATAGCACTTTGGTGTCGTATTCCCAGCAGGAAAACGTTCAGGGTGTATACAGTTATGATGTGTGTATATCTTCAGCCGGTAACGCACCAGGTAATTTCATTGTGAATAACAACGTGATGTACGATTGTACAGTCGCCGCAATGATTTGGGGTGGTTATTACACCATAGGATATGGTGGCCAAGGTACTGATGGTGTCCATTGGGCAAACAACACTGTCTATGATTCAGTGTATTTGCCGTTCTGGTCATACCTGAATGCTAACGCAGAGGACCTACTTGTTGAGAACAACACCATAACTGGTACAAAGAGAACTGGTTACGGTATTTACTCACAAGGACAGACTACGATTAGCATGTACATTAGAAACAATGTCATCTACACAGCAGATCAGCCAATCTACATGCGTAACGCACGAGAATGGGACATTACTGGCAACACCATCTATGGTGATGCACAGGCTCATCACTCTGGAATTTACGTATTGAATGGACATGGTACAATCAATGACAACACCTTGTATGATTCCGATGGTGGAATCAACGTCTATGGTGTTCGTTCAGGATACGATGTGGAACTGAGTGGTAACACAATTACTGCCACAGGTGGTAGGGTTGCTCCAACAGCCACAGGTATCTATGTTGAGAACTGTGGTCTAGCTGATGTAACTATGAGTAACAACCATGTTACCACGACATCAAACGCTCTGATTTCAGACGGTTGTGATATCGATGATACTGGTAGTACCTACAGCAGTGCAGGCGGTTCAGCATCACAGATTCACACAGTGGATATCGAGGCAAGCCAGTTCAATCCAGCAATCAAGAACATCAGTACTGGTGATACAGTACGATGGGTATTGACTGCTTACAACTCTGGTGCTCAATACCAGCACTCAACAACAAGCAACGATTCATTGTGGGACAGTGGTCTAATGAACCTAGGTGGAACATTCACTTACACCTTTACATCACCAGGTACATACGAATATCACTGTACTGCTCACAGTTGGATGTATGGTACAGTGCATGTTACTAACAGCACATCTACCAGCAACTTGGCTACCTACGGTATTTCCATGCTTGATGGTAATGAGGATGTATCATTCAACGGTACAACTGTTGGTGGATTCAGCCTAGCATACGCACAAGATGGCGGAGATCTAGTCATTAAGGACATGGTAATTACTGGCGGAACAGCAATGGAATTGGAAAATGTCGATGTTACAATCGATGGATTGGATATTGCAGCAGGAGCTAACAGTATTGCAATGGATATTTCATCCAGCAATGGCCGCCACGACCTAGAAATCAACGACATGAGCATCACTGGAGGTCTAGTTGGACTGAAGGCTGATGGACATGATGATTTCCGATGGAATGGTGGAACATCTTCCGCAGTAACGTCTCTACAGACTCTAAGCGGTGCAACCGGTAGTGTTGAAAATGTCACATGGACCAATGAAACACAGACGTACATTGACGCAGGTGCATACTCTACAATTACAAGTGTAGGAAATATGCCTGGATTGGATACTAACTACATGAGTATCGGTACTAGTGCGGTCGTACATCAAGCACAGTTCTTGGATCTAACAGTCACCCACATGGGTCAGGCTGCTAGTGACGTGGGTGTGTTGATCAAATCGACTGACAATGGTCGTTCAGAAATGGTCAGCCCATCATGGCGCTCAAACATCATCGCAGTAGGCGAGGGTGCAGGCGGTGCAGCAGATATTACTGACTGGTTCGTAAGCCACCCAATGGGTATTCACAACATAGCTGACGATGCTATGCCTGGTCCAGTTGCGGTCAATCCAGATCCAACTAGCCAAGCAATGGGATACATGACATGGGATAACAGCGACCTCTACCTAATGCTGACCGGAGTCACATTCACTGTGACTGATGGTATGTGGTATCTCGATACCCAGCAAGGTGGTTCAACCGTTGGTGACAGTTGGTACGTAGCACACAACCTGCCATTCGAGGCAGATTACATGTTGTGGGCCGAGGACCTAAACAACTGGGGTATCCGTAAGGTAATGCCTGGCGGAAACTGGGTTGATGTCACATCTGCATGTACTGGTATGAGAGCTGCACCAGGATTCGGAATTCCTGGAGTAACTGCTACATTTAGCGGTCTATCTGAGTTCTCAATCCCATGGTCTTGCATTGGTAATCCAACTACCACAATCAAGACATTGGCGATTGTTCAGGCAGAAAACTCTGGTCACGTTGCTGGTGTTTATCCACCACAATACTTCGATGCAACATGTGGTTGCGCTCAGAACTTTGGTGACTTCGGAACACTCAACTTGGGTGCAAGCGGAAGTGACCTAGCAGACGGAACTTTGGATGCGTTCTTGCTTGTGCACAGAACCTTCACTGCAACTGGTGCAACAACACCACGTAACTACGACATAACTGTCAAGGTACGAGATGTTGACAATATCTACTGGGACTGGGCTTCTGAAAATAATATCTCGATGGATCAGAATCAGGACATCACAATCGATATTCTGCGCGCAAAGCCAGCAATCGTAGACATGGATGACCTATCAGTCAATGAAGACACTGGAGCTAACGTGATATCTTTGACCTCTAAGAGCCAAGATTATCAGGATGATTCGAGCATGTTGTCATGGACAGTATCTAACGATATATCCAATCCAAGTAATGCAACGTCACCATTTACCTACAGTCTATCAGGAACATCTCTAACGATTACTCCTGATGCTAACGAGTTCGGAAACCACCGGCTCTACGTGACTGTAACAGATACAGACGGATTGTCTACAAGTCAGTCAGTTCTTGTCTCAGTACAGAACGTGAATGACGCGCCTGTAATCAACAACCCATCACACGCAACAGGAATGCCAGTATTCACAGAAGTTTTGGATTCGGCAGGTAACATCGTATACAACGTGTATGACGAGCCTCAGAGGCGTAACCCTGTAACAGGGGAAGAGATGGCTTGGGATTTGATTACCAAGAACCTAGGTAGTTCAAATGGTGCAGGATATGTTTCGGATATGGCAAATGAGCAGGACCCAACACTACAAAACAACAGCGAGACCTCACCTCAAGTCTATACTTGGACCGCATCAACAAGTCCAGAAGAATGTAATGTCTTCAGCGTAAGCGTACAGATGAACACGTTGGTCATCGATCTTAACGAGGCCAACGAAGCTGGTGGAACTTGTGACATTGTATTGGGTCTGTCTGACGGTGCGTCCGTATTTGATGCGGCTACACCAGTGTCAGTACCATTCACACTGAACCCGGTCAATGACCAGCCACAAATACTAGATTGGAATGTTAGCAGAGGTGCATACATCACTACAAGTTACCTTGACGCAAATGGCGACAAGGTAGCAGGTAAGATTACTGACACAACTGCTACACACGAACCATGGTATTGGCAGGTCAATGAGGATACAACTGATGAAGATCTATTGACCATCGACCTATCCAGGATGATGAGTGACAACGACCACACAATTGAGCAACTAACTTGGGAAGTTGATCAGACACAATCATCAATGGATCAGTGTAACTATCACAACTACTTCACAATCAACATTGACAACACTAACCAAGAGTTGGCCCTCGACTTGATTCCTGATGCAACTACCGATGCTGACAGCAGCGAGTGGGATATGCTACAGGATGCTGATGGCGATGGAACTCCAGATGATGGTATTCACCAGATGAGCCCACGCAGCGGAACTTTCTGCGCTGTAACTCTGTGGATGAATGATACTGCGACTCCACCTTCACAATACGACTACGCGCAGTCATCTACTGGAACATACGATCAAGGTAGTAGCTCAGAGACACTTTACATCCGTGTGCACAACGTGGCAGAGGCACGTCCTGACTTCAACTTCGATGAATCAAGGATATCTCCAAAGCCAATGTACTTCCAAGGAATTGACGGTGTTCTACGTGATACACTAGTACCAGTCTCAGTATCTCTTGAGATGGAAGGCGATGCGCCTGAAAATGCAGATGGCACATACAAGTATCTCTATGATTTGCGAGTATCCTTCTACACATCAGAAGTTGCTGGCGCTCAGGGTATTTACCAGAGCAGTGTTCGTCTAGGTAGCAATGGTCCCGGTGACGGTGACATGCCTCTACCTGATTGGGACGACTCTGTAGAAGTTCTATCCTACGCACGCTTGAACAAGACTTCTGAAGATGTACGTGTCTTCGTAGATGTAATGACTGTGAATCCATTCACTGGTCAATACACTGACAACACCAAGTACCACAAGCCAGCACTTGAAGAGAAGAACTGGGCAGACAACAACATGTCATCTACTCAGACTAACTCTCCACTACCACTGATTGTGGAAGTCAGGGCAGCAGCAAGCGTTTCTTCGTTTGCTCCAAGTCTGATGGCTGTTGGTCTTGTTGGAATATTCGTAGGTGCTCTACTCAGTCGCTCTCGAGCAATTGAAGATGAGGAAGAATTCGTAGAAGAGAATGCGTTGGTCGATGACGAAGCTGCAGTCAGCCCAGTCATTGCAACCATTCTACTTGTTGCAATCACCGTTGTTCTTGCAGGTGTAATTTACGTCTGGGCTGGTTCGCTAGCCGACACAAGTACCAAGGGTGTCCCGCAACTGACTTTCACTGCTGAAGCAATTACAGTACAGGAAGTCAGCGACCTACCTCAAGATCAGTGGCACTGGAGAATTACCACAACCTATGCTGCTACAGATCTAGCAACACAGGCGATTAAGGTGTCAGTACTTTGGAATAATGCAAGCGGCCAACAGGTATACACTACCTCACTCGCTCCAACTAGTGGAGATGTTGAGCATGTGTATGGGTTCGCACCAAGGAACAGCGAAAACATGGTTACCTTTTGGGACGATGTTTCTGCTTGTGAAAGAGGTGGCGCACCTTGTATCACTGACTTTGGTGCTGGTGACAGAATCTTCGTGCGAATGACTGACAATGATGGACTCATTGACACAGCACAGATTGACATCAAGTACGAATTGCCTGGTGGCGCAGCTTACGTGTTGAAGCAATACACTGCATCAGCAACAAGCATTCGCTGAACTGGATAAAGAAGGCGCTTAGGCGCCGGAATGCAGGGACGCTGGGGGCTTCGGCCCCCAGTGCCCGCACCACAATGGGGTGGAGGCTTGCCTTTGCCTAATCGTGAAAAATTAGACCCCGGTGTCTCATTGAGTTGAGACACGGGGTCTTCTTCACTTTCTATCGAATTTCTCATACTATCGTTATAAGAAGCGAGCCATTCCAGAAGTTTGGTGATGTCGTGAATTTACGTGCAGTGGTTTTCGATTGCGATGGTGTTCTAATTGATACGATATCATCATGGCGAATAATCCATGAATATTTTGGGACAAATAGTGGCCCTATGTTAGACCAATTTCTCAAAGGAGGTATTAGCGATGAGGATTTTATGGCAGACGATATTCAGCATTGGAAGTCAGTCAAACCGCAAATTCATCGAGATGAACTAATGCGTTGTTATCAAGGAGTCAAACTCAATCCAGGTGCTAGGGAGTTAGTAGATGCCCTCAAAGAGAGGGGGATTAATGTCTCTATTGTTAGTGCAGGTGTAGATCTTCTAATAGGCTCAATTGCTAAGATGCTAAACGTAGATGATTGGGTTTCAAATGGCTTTCAGTACGACGACGAAGGTTTTCTGAAGGATGATGGAGTTGTGCGCGTACCAGCTCATCATAAGGGAGCTATGGTCGAGAAATTATGCAGGATAAATGACTTCAAACCCGGTGAAATTTGTTCTATTGGTGACAATCATACTGATCTTTCAATGATGATTTCAGGAAGCAAATTCATTGGCTTTAACCCAAGTAAAGAGATGGCATATACTGGATTTCGTGAGGCAGGTGTTCCAATAGTTGAGGGGAACGATTGTAGAGATATGTGGCCATTTCTTTTTGCAGGGGAAGATTTTCCAAATTAATCATGCAAATGGAATTGAAGCGGTTTCATGTGTGTGAAGATTTACCACTGTTAGAATACAAGGCTTAGGCTGGAAACCTAGCATTCTCATATATCCTGTCTGATCTTGCCAAGTACTACTCTGAATGATTGTTGTACCCTTGTAATCGTCACAGTAATGCCCATGAACGTGCCCACAAACAAATATGTCAGGAATCGTTTCTATCACCATATGGTCCTCAGGTTCTGGTGATAGCGGTGTTTTACCCCGCCAAGATGGTGCTAAGTGTCGTCTTTCTAGCATTTCCGCCATTGCTTTCTCGGGCTCTCCGAAAGTGACGTGTCTAATTGATGACACGAAATCCATAATGCTTACTCCATGATAAGCAAGTGCTCTAACTCCGTGGAGGCTAAAATCACAAGGGTTGCCTACAAACGTTGCCGAGTTAAAATATTGCTGAATTAGTGGCTCTAGTGATGGTTGGGGTTCAGCAGGACGAACAGCATCATGGTTTCCAGGTAATATTAGCGTCTCAACCCAATCTGGCAACAACTCGATTAGACGCGCCATTTCTTCATATTGCTTGTATAGATCAATAATCTGTAATTCCTTGTCTTGATCAGGGTAAATTCCTACACCATCAACCACATCACCTGAGAGTACTAGATATTTTATTGTCTTAGCTAGCGGATCTTCGTGGAACCATTTCACCATTTTGTCCCACTGTGCCTGAAGGAATGTGTTAGAACCAACATGGATATCAGAAACAAAAGCAACAGAAACTGCTTGATTCCCTTCAGCAGTACGCTTCGTATTATGTCCAATAGGTGGTAGATGTACATCCTCAACTAGGAACATATCTCGGCTACCAGGGTTGATGAATCCAGTAACTCCCACGACATCATCGTTCATCAGGCCAGCAATTGCTATTGTATTACGTCTCTTAGCCTCAGGCGATCTATCCAACGCCCTTGCAGGCCTAAGCACGCAAAAGACATCACCTGATTTATCTTCAACTTTAAAATGGAGATTATCTCCTTTGTACCTCACATCATTGACCAGTCCAACGATTGTTGCAGTGTTGTTGCTACTAGAATAACGTGATTGGTTTCGAATTAGATGACTAACATCGATTGGTCGATTACGTAATCTTCCCGATTGAACTAGTATGCGTTTAAGTTTCTCCAATCGGTTGTTGAATAGGGATAGCATGTCCGCCAGTTTCCCTTCAGTTGTGCTTTTTCCAGTTATATCAAAATGTATTTCCAACTCAGTATCGATATCAGTTGCCAACATTGGGAATCCTTCTAGAGAATAGTGTGGCAAATCATGTCGCCTTGAAGGTGGCTTAGGTTCTGGTGTGTTGATTGGAGCAATTACTCTGCCCTGTGGGGATGATTTACTTGGTTCTTCAGATGCATCTAGAACTGGAACCATTTCATCAATTTTCTCTTCTTGAATATCCTCTTCTTCAATCGAACTTTCTGATGATTCATTACCACTGGCAATTTTATCAAGAATCTCTTCTGTCAGAAGACCAGTAATTCCTAATTTTTCAGCTTCCTCGATAAGTTTGAACGGGTCATCGATTTCCATCAATTTTGTTTTGGCACCAGCACTGGGAAAGAGGCGAATATTAGTCAGACGGGTAGAGATTTCTCGCCAGCGCCCGTCCACCATGACCCCAAGGCAGGAGAGAACGTTCTAAGCCATTGCTATTGTTTTCCTAACAATAGTTCAAAAGTTTAGCGAAAATGGTCACTCTTCATTATCCCAAGAAATTTCTGATTCAGGAATCACAGGCTCTTCTGTTTCATCATCTGTTTCATCACCATCTCCAGACCAAGCAACATCACCACCCCATTCTCCGTCTTTAGAATCTTCAGAAAGTTGTTTTAGTGCATCTGGAATACTAGGTTTTTCAAGCCCCTCATTTTCTTGGTCTTCCAAGGTTTCATCCATATCACCCCTGAGATTATCCCATGCCTCTAGAGCGACTCTAAGCGCGAATGTAGAGAAGGCTTCCTTGTTGCTATGTCGATTGCCGTGCCCAAACTCAGCGCTTTTTGTGATGATTTCTCCTTCGATAAATATGCCCACCCATACAAGACCCACCTCTTTATTTTCTGTAGATCCAGTTGGGCCGGCAATCCCAGTAACTCCAATTGCAACTTCGGAACCAGATTTCATAGCTGCCCCTTCAGCCATGGCTGAAGCAACTTCTTGGCTGACTGCCCCAGCATATCCTTCTTCTTCAATAAATAATTCTTCTGAAACACCAAGTTCTTCGGTTTTTGATTCATTGGAATAAGTAATCCACCCTTGCCGGTACCAATTGCTAGCACCTTGGATATCAGTTAGGGCTGAGGAAACCATTCCACCAGTACAAGATTCAGCAGTTGAAATAAAGAGTTCAGCCTGTTTTAGACGTCGAGCTAGAAGGCTCGCGAGCACAGATGAGTCCTGTACCATGATATTAGCCGCGAAGCGACCCCTTTTTGAGATATTGCACTGCTAAATATCTGAATTATAGGACATTTTCTATCACGCATGTCATTCGTTGGAATAATTTGGCCATTTTTATCGCCAGACTTTTCAACAGCGAAATTAGATTAGCAGACTTTTTCTTACGAAAAAACAACAAAAACGCATGTTTTTAGTGGGCCCGGCCAGATTTGAACTGGCGATATTCGCCTTGTAAGGGCGACGTCATAACCGCTAGACCACGAGCCCGATGGAAACGCCGAAGAACATCCACAATATGAACCACGCGACCCCTCAGCCTTTTGTGTGGGGAGTGTTGTGGCCTTATTGTGAACGACATAGCCGGATTGTTGGGTCGGTTGCAAGCAGCCGATGTGCCCTTGTCTCCAGCAATCCGAGAAGCAATGTCACTGGTTGCTGTGGAATCATTCACGGATTATGATTCTGAACCATTTTACTATGACCGCCCACTTGTTTTCACAGAGACCGAAGGTGGTGGAGTAAAAACAATTTCAGCACCCCATATGATATGCACCTTACTACATCATCTTGAATTGGACCGTGGTGATGAAGTATTATTACTCGGTGCTAAAGGTGGATACCTAGCTGCTCTAATCAGTCACATAGTTGGTCCTGAAGGTGGAGTCACAGTTGTTGATCCAAATAGACAAGTTGTTGAGCATGTAAGAGGGCGTTTGAAAGAATTAGATTCCGGGGCTACTATTCATGTTCGTAAGATGAGGCAATTGGATTTTGCCCCACCGAACCTTCCATCTCCATTGAACCGCGTGTTAGTCACAGGTTCTCTACCAAATCTTCCTAATTGGCTAGAAAGTAGGGTTGCCGATGGAGGTTTTGTTATAGCCCCTATTGGTGGAAGAGTTGCGCAAAGATTGCTCAAACGTGAGCGTCAAGGGAGTTGGTTCGACACAGATTTGGGTGGCGTTCTTTTCGGCCCCGTGGACATTTCAGAAACAGAAAATGAAGCCACAGATTCACTACAACTAGCTGTAATGATTGAAAATGCATTGGAGTTAGGTTCAGAATTGGAAGTTTTCGATGAACAACAGATTAACAATTTACGTGATTTTGTCAATCAATTACGTCTTTTACCAGCGGATATACCTCCTGTATTGCTGTCAGGTGAGGATGATGTTTGGGAAGATGAAGATGATGATATTTTTCATTTCGCTGAACTTACAGACGATATTCAAGAAAACCCTCTTCTTGATTTGTTAGTCAATTCATCTGATTGGATTTCTCCATTATGGCCCACAATCTTTGCATTGTTGGAGACTGAAATGCAACATCCAGGTTCTCCTGATTCAGCAGGTGAAGATTTTGGATTCGGCAGCCATGAGGATTTAGTACCATGATTAGGATTCTTCATCCTCAATCTTAGATAAAGTCTCAAGTGGAACGTGTATTGGAGGGGTATTCCATTCAGTCGTGTGTCTGCTGGTTTTGGGGGGGTATAGTTGATTAGATTGAGCCATATCAATCACGTCATTCTTGGTCAATGTTTCTAAACCACAATTAGGCCAAGCCTCAACCGAAATTGCATCATCTTCCAAGTAATCGAACATAATCACTGGGAGTCTGCGCAAGTTCAGAATCAATCCAACTTGGTGTCTATGATGTCCATCAAGTATTGTACCAGTGTTCATATCCACAAGTAGCGGTTTGGTATAGCAACCCCATTTTTTGGTAACCTCTGCGAGTTCATTGACCTTTTTGGGTCGAATTTCCTCATGAGCCTTCAACCAATCTATGGGCACAAGTACGACCTCCATGCACCCTGCTCGCCGTCGCCCTTGAAAGCAATTGCCACCCCCGGCCCTATTATGGAGCCGTTTTCGCGTCTTGCCTCGTTGCCGAAAGGAACGCCCGCAGACATTGAGGGTGTAGCGTTTCCATCTTCAATGCTTGACTGGGTCGATTCCATCCCAAACGATTTGTTAGAAGTGGTTTCTATCATTGCGCAATCACAGGGAGGTGTTTGGGTAGTTGGAGGTAGTGTTAGGCAGGGTCTTGGTGGAGTGGAGCCACAAGATTATGACTTAGCAACGACTTTACAACCTCAGCAAATAATGGAAATTTTTGGTTCAAATAATTCAATTGATATTGGCGCTAAATATGGAACAGTAACCGTTAGAATTGAATCTTCTCTCAATTGGTATGAAGTGACAACACTGAGGTGTGATCAGGAATATCTTGATGGCCGTCGGCCAGAATCTGTTATTTTTGGCAATTCCCTATTGGAGGATCTAGAGAGACGTGATTTAACAATTAACGCAATGGCAGTAGACTTGGCTAGACAAGAATTATACGACCCATTTGGGGGTTTAGATGATTTGAATAGTGGCATTCTCCAAGCAGTTGGAGACGCCTCTACAAGATTGTCAGAAGACGGTTTGCGTGTGATGCGCGCCTATCGATTCATGGATCAAGGAGATGCAGGGATTTGGATGCCTGATGATGATTTATCAGTAGCTCTTAAAGAATGCCAACATATGTTAGAAAACGTTAGTATTGAGAGGATTTGGCAGGAATTAAGAAGAATCATTTCTAGCAAACATGCAGCAAAAGTGCTCAATCAAATGTCTCAAGATGGTGTGCTGAATACAATTTTTGAAGGATATGAGTATAA
>CAYNXD010000086.1:0-15322 GCA_964401115.1 uncultured Candidatus Poseidoniales archaeon
ATTATCAGCAATGACTCAGATATCTGAATTATCAGAAACTCCAATATCATTATCCGATGAAAATCCTATAATGAACACGGAATTAATTGAAGTGTTCAGAATCGAAGGTTTGGTAAAAGTAGCCAAAACTTCGATTTCATCCGCATCCACAAGAGAAGAGTCTTGTGGTAGTCATCAAATAGAGTAGTGTCACAAATACCAAACTTTTCTCCGGAATATTGACCATCTTTGCCGGTTTGGCATAACTATGCAAACACGTATTCACCTAGTGTTGCTGATGTTTTTTATCACAATATTATCTGGTTGTGTAAGTCCTCCAAAGGATATTCCATGTATAGAGGGGCTAACAACAAACGAATATCTAACAGATCCAGACGATGCAACAGTTGCAAACATAAACTTAGCAGATCTTGATGGGGATGGGGTGGATGAAATATTCGCCACTAGGCCATTAGATGGTTTTTTTACTCGTTGGATATGTGATGAAGATGGTTGTATTGAAGAGATTTTTACGGAAAATTTAACAGCCCCTGTAAGAACACATATTGTAGATTTAGATGGTGATAATTTAACTGACATCATAGTTTCAGATATTGGTATTCTCCCACCAGCAGATGATTTAGTTGGGAAAGTGGTAATGTTCAAGGGTATGGGTAATGGTGAATTTGAACCATTAACAATTATTGATGGAATTGGTAGAACTGTATCAGCAGAATCTGGAGATTTTGATTCAGATGGTGATTTAGATTTGGTTGTGTGTGAATTTGGTAATTTTGACGGTAGCGTCTTTTGGCTTGAAGCATTAGGGAATAATACTTGGATTAGACATAATATTGATGAGAGATCTGGCGCAATTCACGCTTACCCTGTTGATATTGATAATGATGGTGATCTCGATATCACAGTATCGCTTTCACAAGTTTATGAAGAAGTAAATATCTATCGTAATAATGGAGAAGGAATCTTCTCCAAAAATTCACTAGTCAATTTGGATGACACTTATTTTGGTATGTCTGGTATTGAAATTGTAGATTTAGATCTAGATGGAGATTACGACATTATCTACTCTAATGGTGATACATTAGATATGGATTTTCCAATTGAATCAGATCCTAACGAATATCATGGGGTAGCATGGCTTGAGAATGATGGTAGTGGATATTTTACTAAACATGAATTGACAAGAGTGTGGGGCGCCTTTATCGGCCACCCAGTTGATATCGATTCAGATGGTGATATAGATATCGTAATTGGGACATTCCAAATTCCAGAAATGTTTCCCGATGCAACTCGTACTGATTTAGTAGTTTTAGAAAATAACGGAAATCAACAATTTACTCGCCACAATATCACAAACCTTCTGAGATACATCATTACCTTTGATTCAGGAGATATAGATGGTGATGGGGATGTTGAATTAATTGGTGGAAGTCACCGTATATCGTTTGAAGGACCTAGTCATAGAGGTATTGAATTTAGATGGGTTGCACCAGGGAGTTGTGATTAATGGAGCCTAGTTTATTTTCCAAAATAATTGACGGTATAATCCCCGCATCATTCATCGCTAAGCGCGATTTGTGGGTGGCTTTTCTTGACATAAATCCGAGAGCAGAAGGTCACACATTAGTTGTACCAGTTGAACAAAAACAACGAATTCGAGATTTATCAATAGAATCACAAAACTCGTTAATTAAAGGCGTCAGCGAAGTATCTAGTAAACTTTGCAGCCATTTCGAGGTTGAAGATTGTACTATAGTAATACATGACGGTCCTGCAGCAGGTCAAGAGATCCCTCATGTTCACATTCATATTATACCAAGAAGTAAAGGAGATGGCGGTAAGAGTTTGTTAGCAATGTTTCCAGAAGTCTCTTTACCTGGTACATTAGAACCTAATTTTTCAACTTTAGCAGAGCTTGCTAACAAACTATTTCTGGATTGAGGAATCATAATTATATTTCAAAATATGAAATAATATTCTGGCTAGCCCATATCCAAAAACAATCAAAGCCCCCCATAAAATGTAACCCCACCATTCCATATTTGCCGCAAGAGTTGCAATTAATCAAGTATTCAGATAATTTGACCGGTAAGGGTTTAGGTTAAGTATGAAGTCTATTGCATTCAAGGCATAGCAGTAGAGTATGCTAAGGGGTAGATTGGAATGAATAAAATGAATAAGAGTATAATGATGATTTTTTTAATGGTCGCAAGTACTACAATTGCTAGTTATGCACCACCTGTAGAGGGGGCACAAATTGTCATAACAGAAGCAGTTCAAGTTGTTGATGGCGGCCAAGTTAATGATAGGATGGCCGCAGTAGGTTCAGATGACGATGGAAATATCCACGTGGTTTGGAGCAGAAATACCCAGCACCTTTACTATTCAATGTTGGATGCAAGAGCATCGACATTGATTGACGCTACTCAGATTTCTAACCCCGGAAGCCATCGTGCATGGCATCCAGATATGGCAGTAGATTCAGAAGGGAAAGTGCATATTGTTTGGACAGATACATCTAGCCAACATGCAATAATGTATACGTTGCTAGATCCTATTTATGATGATTTAGATGGTTCCCCTGCAGATGATTCTATCATTTCAGTTGTAGATGATTTTGTAGTTAGTCAGAGAAACCAAGATAGAGATTGGCCTGCTATTGATGTCGACTCACTTGGTTCGGTTCACATAGTTTGGCAGGATGCTTATGAACAACTTGACAAGTATTATAATCAACCACAAATATACTATTCAATGCTAGATATTGATTACACAACCCGTGAAGCAATTACTGCAATTGACGACACACTTCTAACTCCAATTATTGGACACAAAGGACATCCAGATGTTGCAGTAGATGCGGACGATTTCGTTCAAATTGTTTGGGACGATACGCGTGGCGGTAAAGTGGAGTTTGCTGCACCAATTGATACATCTGGTTCAATGTATCAAGAATGGGGAGATATGTGTACTGTTTTCTACGGCGGAAACTGGGCATCAGGTGGTTACTTCCGTGGAATCAAACCAATGCTTTTGGATGCAAATATTACAGTCTATGAAACATTGTATTTGCTAAGTGGTAACACACCCAGTGCGGCCACCTCAGGGTCATGTTCAACAGCTTATTCAATCGGTGGTTCTGGTGGTAATGTACGACCAACAGCACTTGGCCTAGTGCCTGGAGATGATTCAGGAGGTATTCGTGCGCTCACAGAAGTTGTTTATGGTGGGTCAGCAACAAATCTACCATCAGATGGTGGATATTATTCAGAGTTCTGGGGCCCCGGTTCTAATTGGGCTTGCCTTTCATGGAAAGATGCCGCTGGAAATGTTCCAGGAAATCCACCAACCTCTAGAGACCACAAGTGGAATCCCAATGCTACTAAGATTGTAATGCCCATATCTGATGAAGGTCCATACGGCGGTCACCCAATAGATCAACAAGATTCACAAAGCATCAACGAAGCTCACGATTCTTGCGTGATTGCAGGCGTTACTCCAGTTCCAATGTATTCAGGTGGAAACACAGATGTTGCATCTGCAGCCATTGATTTGGCAAAATGCCCTAACGGACAAACATCAACAGGAGGGAGGATTTGTCCAGGTTCAACAATTAGGAATACCAATGCAGGTGGTCAAGCGCACGCTTTCCCATCAGGCGGCTCTAACTCTATGCAAGTACTCGTTGAAGCTATGATTTATTTAGCCACTAATAATTCACGTGAAATTTACATGACTGTTTTAGATCCTCATTCATTCGTTGATAACCCACCTAACAATTGGATGTATGGTGACATGGGTCACGAAATTTCTGGTAATTCATATTATGAGAGACTTGGCCCTTCGATTGGTACTGATGGTGTTGGTAACCTCGTAGTTGTTAATGATACTAGAGTAACACTTGATGACGCCTTTAGCCTTCACCCTTCAATTGCCATTGATTCAAGCGGAAATACACATCTCGCATGGATGGATGGGCGTGGTTATGGATTCGATAAAGATGACAACTACGAAGTGTGGTACACTCGCCTTAGATTACGTGGTTCTGGTGAATGGAATGGAGTTCCGGGTGGTCTCCCATCATACGGTATTAAACAGATTTACGACTATCCAATTTCTACTTTCGAAGGGAAGAACAACATCCCCCCTGGCCGGCCCTGGGCACCATCATCATACATGCCATCCATTTTAGCAGATAATCAGGATAACATCCACATCGCTTGGTTAGAAAACTCCAACGCTACAGCTGGTGAAGAAGTAATGTACACGAGGCTCAATCACACTAACGACGCATATCCAAACGGAATTCCACTAAATTCTCTTGCGACATACGTACTTGATCCATGGGAGGCAACAGCAGTTACTAGTTGGGCATCTGATAAATTAGGACCAAACTCTGGTATGGCTCCAGAACTTGGACAACCGCCGGCATTCTCTAATGATTTAGGTAGTGGGGCACACTTAGCATGGTCTGATACCACTAAGTGTGATGGTACATCAAATAACAATATGTATACCATTTGTTACACACATATTCTCACTGGTCAAGTTGATGTATTCTTAGAAGATGGAGATGCAGATTGGCTACACATCATAGAGCCCGGTGAAGAGACAATTTTCAATATGACAATAAATAATACAACACCTGGTCCTGTTGATTTAGTTGCAGACACATATTCTCTCAATATGAGTATGATGTGCATTGTACCTCAAGAGATTGCAGAAGCTCATGGGATATCACAAGATTGCAATGCTGGAAATTGGACAATGACACTTTTCTTTGCAAGCAACCACACAGCAATTTTCCCAGATACAAATATCTATCTTAAAGGAGGAGAAGCCGCTAGAATATATCTCAGAGTTAGGGCTCCTTCAGTATACCAAGCTAACCATGATGAAAACGCCTATATTACGGTTTCAGCAGTATCTCATAAAGATCCGGCTATACGTTCTGATAGATTGACATTAACCATGATGGATGTTGTTCATGGTATTCAACTCGACACTACCCACATGCAATCAGATGTTGAGCAAGGACAAACAGCGATTTTCTCAATTACCATAACTAATACTGGTAACGTCTTCGATACCTTTGCATTCTATGATCCAAACACAATAGAAGGTCAACAAGAGTGGTTATTACCATTCGGTTGGTCAATTGTTTTCCCATTACAAGTTTCGTTAGACCCTGATCAATCAGTGACTAAGAATTTGGAAATCAATGTCCCCACGACTCAGGAACCGGGAACATTTGCCTTGTTTTTGAAAGGCTGGTCTATGGGTGAACCTCGAAAATCCGTAGCATCAGGTTCAATGGATGTTTTGGAACTCTACGTAAATGTCAGCATCCGTTCTACTGGAAACATAGTTTTCGAGATATATGATACCTCTGAGTACGTACTTCCTGGAGAATGTGCAGAGTACGATATTGATGTCATCAAACATTTCCAACCAGGTTGGTTGATTTTCACTACACCAGGTGCCCCAGAAGTTAGACCTCAGGAAATTCCTGAACACATTTGGAGAGAAGATCATTGGACATTAACAGTAGATTTCAGTAATGCGCCAGGTGGTAATGGACAGTCTCTAAACGCCCCACGACATTGGTCTACTATTGATTATCCATACACCGTTACAGCAATTGTTTGCGCTCCAGATAATGCGGATGCTGGATTAGGTCCTGCATTGACTGTTAAGGCACATCTAGAGGGTGCAAGTAGAGTATCTGACTCCGTAATTCTTTCAACCAATGTAATACATGTATATGATTTAGATTCAGAAGTAATTGGTGCTAGTGCGCCATACATTTACTCAGTAGATCCATCAGATGAATTAGAGGTACCAATTGTAACCACCAATCATGGTAATGGTGCAGACCGTTACGATATTCGTATTGCAAGAATTACTGATTTATCATCTGGTTCCGAGGTCCTTTGGGATGTTGACGTACCCCGAGGCATTCTTTCAGAGTTAGGGAGGGGTGAGCACCAGAATATTACAGTAACAGTAAATGTTCCATTAATGGTTACCGCAGGTGATTATGAAATTGTTTTAGATGTATTTAGCGAAGAATCTTATCCAGATTCAGCAGGAAGGCCAACTCGCCTACGTGATTCAATAACCCTATCTATTACAGTGAATGAATTCCATGATATGCAATTATGGCTAGATCCATTTGTTGAATCAGATGTAAAGACCACAGCACCAGGAAGGACCGTCCGCTTCAACTTAAACGCAACTAACAATGGAAATGTACCTGATAGGGCTACTTTACACAACCATACAATTGACCTTTCTTCGGGATTATGGAATGAAGAACCCGGCATGGGACATTTAGAAAAGTGGCAAGTATCATGGGCTGTGATGGATGGATTATATGAAATTCCATGCAGGCAATTATCAGTCGGTGAAGAGGCGCCAGCTAACGAGTGTGTCCGCCATGCGGATGGAACTTGGATTCTACCAGAAATGGCACCTTACGACACAATCCCTATTGTTGCTTTAGTCAATATTAGTACAGAAGCTGCATTGGGTAATCAAGAACTTGGACTAAAGGTTCGGTCCTTCTTTGGAAATATGATGGAAGATGGGGATCATGATGATAGCGAATCATGGGAAGGTGATTTGTTAGATACAAATGAATTGATAGTGAATATTCGACTCAGAGCACCTAATCTCAGATTTGATGATGTTATTGCTGACACAACTTCAGGAGAGGTTGGTGAAATGTTACCAATCACTGTATTCATAGTTAATGATGGCAATGTCCATGCTACTGACGTACACGTAATTGTTTGCCAAGATCAAGATAAGGAAGATGTCAGAAAGAATGGTTGCGAAGAGGAGAATGTAGCATATCGCCAAGTAATTGGTGCCCTAATGCCTCCCGACGCTGCTGATAGAGTGGATCCTGCAGAAATTGTATTACTCTATCCAGTTAAGGCTGGTAACCATGAAATTGTAGTAATAATTGATCCTGACAACATGATTGTTGAATCTAGTGAGCGTGACAATATATTCGAAATAGAAGGTGGTTTGAAATCTAACAATGGTTGGATAGATCAAGCTACTGAAACATTGGGTGCTTGGAGCGTTCCTGCAATTATTATCTTGCTAACTCTATCATTGATTGCTGTTGCTGGATTAGTAATGTATGGTCGACGCAAAGAAGCACTTTCTAAAGTAGCAGAACAAAGTAGTTTGATATCCGTTGATGATTTATTCTGAGAATATAATCAATATCAGACCATAATTGCGTTCAGTCTATTTTGGACCGTTTCCCTTTCAAAGTAATAGCGTTTGGTTAATTTGATGATTGAGGGTGGCGGGACAATTAAGAAGCCAGCCCGATGGTCTCGCAACGCACTAATTATTGGTGTAATTTTACTAATTATTGGCACATTCGGTTTATTCACTACCGTTTCTAAAATAGACGAAACCCTACGCCCTGATAATCTAAATAAAGAAGTAATTGAACCTGGAGAATCAACAACAATAAACATCACTGCATTAAGAGTATATTCATTATTTCAAAACGTTACTAATACTGGAGAAATATATGGCACGATGAACATAATTTCTGACGGCGAGGATGTTGAATTAAGAGAACCCACATTAATGTCTGGCGTTGGTGTGATGGAATTTGATGATGGCGTGGTTTTCAAACCAATGGGGTGGATTCAAATTAGCGAAAATAGTGTGGTAGAATTTTCATCAGAATCAAATCAGACAATTTACTTGGTTGATCAAAATGAAGTTAGTATCGAAGCTTTCACAAATCCAATAATTTTGTCTTCCTGCCTTTCATTGTTACTAGGTGGATGTCTTTTACCAGTTTCTTTAATTATGTTTTTATTCAGGAAAAAAGAAGATAAACATAATTCAAAAGTTACTTTGAGAACAGCTGATGGGAGAGAAGTATCACTATCAGTTGATTCTCCAACAAGTAGTGGGGCAGTTCTAACTACAGATCAAATTTACGCGTTGGCTAGATTACAAGAAAAGGCCGGCCCCGATGGAGAAATAAAACTTGATTTCAAAATGGTGAATAGACCCACTATAAATGAAACAGCACCACCATTTGCAGATAGACCCGATGGGGTGGAAGATAAAGAAATCCAAACCCCATCTAATATTAATCAAATTAAACATCCAGTTGAAAAGGAATCTAAAGAAGAACTACAAAATAACAAATCAGATTGGAAGGATTGGGATGATGGTTAAAACAACTAATCTTCTAACTTCTTACCTATATCTCTTGCATCATTAATTGAACCTTCAGGCATGAAAAATAAATCTGGCACTGGCTCAGAAAAGTTTTCATCCCAGAATTTTTGTGATCTTGCCCATATTTCTTGTTTAGCCGACCAGGCCAACCATTCATCTACCCAATCACAAGTTTTCGCAATATCTTTGTCACCTTCCGAATGGTCTCTTAGAATTTTATTTAACATTCCCATTATGACTGTATTAACAGGAATCATTGCATAAGTACCAAACGGATTTCTTTCAGTATCAACAGTCCTCTGTTCTTTCCACAATGCCAAAAATTGATCATAAATATAACCAATAGAAAGAACAGTAAATAAAACACAAAAAGCAATCAAACCCAATCCAAAATATGTCATTGGTATTCCATACATATTGGTGCCAGAATCGAATCTCCATGCAACATATGGCCAGATTAGAAGCGTCAAAGTAGTACACCAAAATACCATTGAAATAAGAGTCTGTGATTGTTGCAATCGCCAATATTGGCGCATAATCCATTTTCTTTGCATCAATGCCGCCTTACACCCATCCCCTTTGACGCTTACGTGCCCCGGGCGTTCATCTTGCATGTTTCCACCCCTACATTCTCCCGCGGTTCTCAAGAGTAAAGCCCCCCTTGGCGTAATAGGTGTGCTAGTGTCTGCAGTGCGAGCGGTTTTGGTTGGCTTGGGCCATAGGACGGCCAGTTATGCATCATATGCTAGCCATTATCCAGAGGAATTAGAGATAGTTGGATTAGTCGACCCGAATAAAGAACGTCTAGAAATTTTCTCAAAAAAGTGGAAAATACCCGATAAAAATTGTTTCTCCTCTGTTCATGATTTAGTATTACAACCCGCATTAGGAGAAATTGCAATCAATGGCACGATGGACGGCGTCCATGTTGAAACAACAATTCCTTTAGTAAAATCAGGTTATCATGTGCTTTTGGAAAAACCAATAGCATCCACCCCCGATGAATTATTTAGGTTGCAAGAGGTAGTTGGTAAATCTAATGTGAAAGTAGTGATTTGTCATGTTTTACGCTATGCTCCATTTTATTCAGCCATTAAACAAAAGTTGCTTGATGGAGAAATAGGGGATATAATGCACATACATTCGACTGAAAATGTATCATATCATCACACTGCAGTTGCTTTCATTAGGGGTAAATGGAATCGCAGAGAAGTTAATCCAATTATGCTAGCCAAATGTTGTCATGATCTTGATTTATTATGTTGGTATAAGAGTGGAATAAACCCATCAAAAGTATCATCAATGGGTGGTTTACATTTTTTCACTCCAGAAAACGCCCCGGAAAATAGCGGTGAGAATTGCTTTGATTGCGAAATAGAGCGGGAATGTGAATACTCTGCTAGAAGGCATTACATCGACAATAATTTATGGTCTTTTTATGCATTAGCAGGGGAACTAAATTACGAAAAAGGAGATATTACTGAAGAGGATGAAGCAGTAAGGCATATCTCAAATAATGAATATAGTAGGTGTGTTTGGAAGTGTGATAATGATGTGGCAGATAGGCAATCAGTATTGGTGCAATTTGAAGACGGGTCAATTGCCACCCATGATTTAGTAACAAATACAGCTAGAGCAACAAGACAAATTCAGATAGTTGGAACTAAAGGAGAAATTTCTGGCGATATGACTAGTGGAAAATTTACTATTAGAAAACCAAATCCTACAAATGACTCAATGTATCATGAAGAGACTATAGATTCAGGAGTTTCAGGCGATCTTCACGGCGGTGGAGATTTACGTTTAGTAAAGGATTTTCTTTGTTTAGTTAATGGCAACCAAGCATCATCATCTACAACTATCTTAGCAGATTCAATAAATAGCCATTTAATAGCATACGCTGCAGATATTTCCATGCACGAATCTAGGTTTTTCAAGTTTGACGAATTTTGAATACCTATTAGAGGTGGGTTTTTACAAGACGGGCTATTACACAACCTTGAGTTGGGTAGTGTGGTAGACTTCGACACAGCTTTGACGATTCTTGAAAACAAAGCTCGCCGTCAAATTTTAGAGATGTTAGTTAGAGAGCCACATTATCCCTTACAACTATCAAAACATCTTGAGATTAGTCAGCAAGCGGTAATGAAACATCTAAAAGTTCTAGAAGAGGCTGGCTTTGTTGAATCAGAACAAGTAAAAAGCGACAAAGGCGGCCCACCAAAGAAGATATTTTCAGTAAAACAATCATTTAGTTTAAGGCTAGATTTAGGGCCCGACCTTTTCCGTTCTGATCATAGAAAATTGCCTTCTGGTGGCCCAGTTAGGCTTAGTTCAAAACTACCATCAGGGGCAGTTCAAATTGCTGAGAATATAGGTGGTCGAAGAAAAGTATCGCTGTCTGAAGCAGCAAAATTAATCACACAATTAAACGATACATTAGAACAACTAGACGAACAAAGAGATGCACTGATTGCTTTACACCAACAAGTAATGAATAGAGTATCAAATACAGTTGAAGAGAATTTCATTGAATACGAAGAGAGAAATTTGGTACATACATTACTTGAACGCCCACAACGCCCACTTGATTTAGATGCTTGGAGCGAAACTCTACGCCTAGAAGTTCCCCGTGCAGAGGCGATTATTAATGAAGTCAGAGAGAGAATGATGTTCGAAATTGCAGATTCAGACACTCGAGTTTTAGTTGCTGGCAAGAAATCCCAATTACCATGGTGGGCGGCACTTGGAAGTGAAGATTAGATAAGACCTAATCCACTTAATTTCTCAGGTAAATATGTATCAGTCACGAAATCCAAACCATATTTTGCTAGTGATTGCTGCTCAGCTTTTTTACCCAAGTCAAGCATCATATTGATTTGATTTTGCCACCATCCATCGCCAAATCTTGGATCGCTTAATTCAGCCTTTAAAGCCTCAATATCTTTACTCGAAAGATCATCTGCTGGTAAGTCATATGCTAATATATCATCAGCAGTGATTCCCATGTAAGTAGCAGAAGGTGTTGCTAAATATTCTGAAATGTGCGCCGTTTTTATTGCACCATATGCTATACTAGCAAATATTCTGAATGACCAAGGATCTCCGTCGAGGAAAACAACAATTGGAACATTCCATTCTTCATTCATTCTTTTCAATATCCGTCTTGTAGAGCGAGCAGGTTGTCCTTTTAGATGTAGTAAACCAGCACGGTATTCCTCATCAAAACCATTTTCTACTAATCTATCAAACATCCCCCCAGTTTCTATTGCCATAATGAAATCCACATCATGCTCGACCAACTCTAATTTTTCAGATTCTACATTATATGGTACCCCATAACCAGAATCCCCAACATCATCACGGGCATTAATTCTCATCCAATCACCCTTTCTATTTCTCTCATTCACTGTAAGATTACCAATCATTCTAGCCCCATCTTCTTCAGGCCTTAGTTTGAAATCTTCCCTCATACATTTAGTAACTATTTCTAAATCCTCAGCGAGATTATTACTTTCATTTTGAGTACTAAATTTGCCATTACCCCAAGCTTCTGAAATGTAATACATTTCCCTGAGTGTTGATGATTTTTGATTATCAATCATTTCCTCAATAAATTCGATGATATGTAATGCTCGTAATAATTGATTTGCTGAACGCAAAGATGTTGCATCACGTACAGAACGCTTCTTTCCATATTTGAAAACACCTAGTTTTTTATCAAATTCAATATTCATTTTTGTTCTAACAGGCAACGTCATTGTAGGTGCAACACCTTTGATCATTTTGTTATGCATTTCTTCTGCTACTTCATGTAATGACGCAACCACACTTTCAGTTGTCTTTTCATTTCTTGTACTCATTATTCCTCACTCCATTCATTGCTAAAAAGATTTGATTGTCTCATATTAATTTCTTCAGTTGTAGTATGGTCAAACTCCTGATTATTTTCTATATTCATTTTTACATCTTCTATATTACTATCATTAATTAAAATATCATCTTGTTCTTTATTTAGATGCTCTTCCTCTTCAGCAGCAATTTCCTCTCTCCTGATTTCTTCCAAAATTTTCTCATCCAATTTCATGGCTCCAATTATTTCTCCTGAACCACGGAAGAAAACATCAAACTGATTCCAATCACCTTTTGATAAGCCATCAATAACAAAACAAATTTCAATCATTTCACTTTGTGGTATAGCATCTAATTTCCATTTACGTAATCCCCGAGCTTCTTTTCTACCCTCTTTATTCTCTTCAACTAAGGATACCCCATCTCTTTCGGGCCAGGTTGCTAAAATAGTGTATTGTCTTGGTCTTGCTGTATAATTGAAAATTTTAATTGAACACTTTGTTACCTTTTCCGAACTATCCCATTCGACATTCTCTTCAACAAATACAGCGTTCATTATGTTTGTAATTACAGGTGCCAAGTTTGGTTTCTCACGTCCAAGTATTGCGCTAGCTTTCTCACTAATTTCTGGTAGAATAACGTTTACCAACTCAAATTTTTCTTTTGCCTTTTCCCGTTGTTTACTTTTTCTTTTATGATTTCTCAAGCCGCGCCCAACTTCTTGCAGAGCAAGACGAAACTCATTCAAAACCTCTTCATTATCAGACAATGCTTCTTTTGCTTCACTAGTGAATTGAACATTAGTGCTAGCTAAGTGAACTAATATTGCAGCAGGTCCCTTTGGAATACCTCTACCGCCGGGGTGATCAAGGCCATACTTTTTCCAATCAACACTCTCGATTGATTTTGTTAGTAAACACCCCCCTTGTTGATACATTAATGGAACTCGATTAGCAAAACGTAATACTTCAACAGGCGCATCTGCCGGAAGATCGGTTCCAAAAATCAATCCAACTTCAACTTGAAATGGATTACCGCTAGCAACTGCAGGAGATCTAGTGATAGTTGAAACAAATTTAGAATCTATGGCCTTTGATAACCCTTTTTTAATTAACAAATCTTCAATTGGGGATAAACAATCAGTAGGTGGAGATAGTAGTTTAACTTCTCTGAAAGCGCTGAGTATGGATTGCGCTTCATTTGCGTTAATACCACTTGGCTTTCTTGCTTCATCAACCCCTGCAATTTCTAGAATTTCAAGTGCAGCACGCCTAGAAACTCCTGAAAAATTTTGTTTTAAAAACGAAGTCATTTTCCTTGCTTCCGCCTCTCTTAAAAATCGTTGAAAAGAACCAATTTCTTGTCCATGTGGATGTGGCCTAAT
This sequence comes from uncultured Candidatus Poseidoniales archaeon, assembly GCA_964401115.1. Classification (GTDB taxonomy): domain Archaea; phylum Thermoplasmatota; class Poseidoniia; order Poseidoniales; family Thalassarchaeaceae; genus MGIIb-Q1. The sequence goes on from CAYNXD010000086.1 coordinate 13,463, forward strand.
TTCTTTTACAGGACGCGGTAAAACTTCAGTTACTCTTGGCCAATTTCCTTCATCAATAATTAACCCATCCTCATCATAAACCTTTAGCGAAATACTTGCATGTGGATTGACTATTGAAGTCATCCTGAGGTACTGATGCACACTCTGCTTTCCACGTTGATATTTTGCTTTCATTGAAGCTTCAACTCTCACCCCGTGTTGAATTATATTTCCTTCACTATCGAACCAGTGATCCCTTTTTCTATTCCGAGTGATTGCCTTATTCTTTTTTGTATCAAGGCCAATTTCTACATGAACAGCAGTGGCCTCATCTGCAACTTTAGATATTACATGCGTTCTTTTTCCAGTAGTTAGTTGACTATACATTACCACTCCAGTAATCCCTATTCCTTGTTGCCCCCTAGTTTGTCTAATAGTATGAAACCTGGAACCAAAAAGGAGACTTCCAAATACCTTAGTAATGGCATCAGCAGGAATCCCGGGCCCATTATCTTGGCCGATCATAATTAAGCGATCTTTTTCACCCTTTACTCTACGAATTTCAATAATAATATCAGGCAACAAACGAGCTTCTTCACAAGCATCGAGGGAATTATCAACACTTTCCTTTACAGCAGTTATTATTGATCTGTTAAGAGTATCAAATCCTAGGAAGTGTTTATTTTTCTCAAAAAATTCACTTATGCTCGCTTGTTGCATTTTACTTTGCGTTGCCATTTTCTTTCCTCCTCCTCCAGTTCTTCCTCGGCCTAATGACGAGGGGCTGGTAGTGGCAAAACACTCGACTTATCCGACAGGTCATAAGAGATGTGGGTGACTTAAGGATGAAATTGATATTTTACATATTTTTTCGATTTATTCAAGCCACATGCCTTTGGAAGAACAAGAACTACAACACAATAATATGAATCACCAAACCCTATCAGAAATATATTTTTGTTGAAAAACGAGGTAATTTTGAAGTAGTCATTCCTTATCCATGAATTGTTGGCTAATGCCATTGGTGATAGAATGAGGCAGAGAGAAATTAGGAAATTAGATGAAGAGAAGGCTGTAAGTCCAGTAATTGCAACCATATTGATGGTCGCCATTACGGTAGTACTTGCAGGGGTGCTTTATGTTTGGGCAAACAACCTCGCAAGTGAAGGAACAGACACATCGATTGGTACTTTCAATACTTATACAACTGAAGATGCAGAAGATGAAACAGGTCCCGGTGCTGAAGATACTCTAGTAAAACTGCAGATGACAGGTAAGGATGATTTGGCTTGGGCTTTTGTTAAAGTAACAGTATCTGTTGAAGACAATGTTTACACTTGCAGCATTATGGCAGGTGATGATTGTCAAATTCGTCAAGAAGCAGGTGATGACGATAATTCATGGGAACCTGGAGAATATCTATTTCTTTCAGAAGGAAATGAAGATATCTGTAGTAGTTCAGAATGTGCTCTAGAAATTTCAATTACTCACAATGGTCGTGTTGTGGCGGGAGATCAAAGTAGCGGCCAAGCTGGCAATGTTGGTAGTGGGACATCAACTGACGAGGTCCACACTTCCAGTGATGCATACGTCTCATTTTCAGGAGAGGGATATAATCCAGACTACGAATACGTAATTGTTGAAGATAGCAATTCGTTGTCAATTGAAGGAGAATTCACATTTTCTTCATGGATGTATCCAACATCTTTTGATGGTGACTGGAGAAATTTGTATGATATTCCTGATGCACATATGATGGAGTTTAGTCCAAGTGGCAAACCAACATGGAGGGCAGAGAATAGCGTATCACCCGGTTGGTCTGTTAGTAGTGATGATGCTATTGCAGCAGGCGAATGGACACACATTGCATGCACAATGACC
>CAYNXD010000087.1:0-31719 GCA_964401115.1 uncultured Candidatus Poseidoniales archaeon
AGCCTTCGCAACTGGTGGTCCCTACGGGATGACAGGATTTTACCCCTACCCCGCAGGTACCCTACACCTCTCCCGGTCTCAAGTTTGGCCGTCCTCGCAGAATTCAGACAGTTAAGCTGTCTGATTTACCCACGAATGTACAAAACCGGCTACGGACGTATTAGGCCCAATAAGATCGACGACCACTTGGGGCTGCGGTATTACCGCGGCGGCTGGCACCGATATTTCCCGCCCCTATTACCCGACCTATTTAGAGTCGGTTCAGAAACCAGTAATAACTGGTCCACTTGGAGTTCCCTGATCACGATTTCTCGCATTGTCAAGTTTTCGCGCCTGCTGCACCCCGTAGGGTCTGGATTCGTGTCTCAGAATCCATCTCCGGGCGATTGCTCCCACAACCCGTACGCGTCGATGGCTAGGAGGTCCATTACACCCCCTACAACCTGATACGCCGCAGACCCATCCTGTTCCGCCTGAGCTTTCATCCACCAACCGTTCCAGGCATGGTGAACTATGGGGTATTATTCTCACTTTCGCGAGGTTATCCCCCTGAACAGGGCAGGTTATCCACGTGTTACTGAGCGGTACGCCGAGGCTAGGCCTCTAGACTCGCATGGCTTAATCGAACTCCAATAGCGGTCGCCTCCGGCAGGATCAACCGGATTTCTTGTCGGCTAAAGCCAACTGTCAATCTTTGCAATCCCTAGGAGACTTTTTTGGTCATCGCTGAATTTTATTGGTTTTGACAAGGTTTTATTTTTTGCACCTTTATTTGTTCACTTGCACACATCTCTGTGTGTCGTTACATGTTTTCACCTCTAAGCCACGAGCCAAGCTCGCAGCCGCATTACCTCGGCTACAACGTATGCTTGATGGTGTTCCTCATTGTTCATTACTGAACTCAGACACCAACGCCGTGCATTGTCGTAGCATCCCGCCGACCTGCCGTCCATATATCAACCTGACCCAAACGAACAAAATTTTATTCATCAGCAAAAGGCTTGCAGCACCCCATTCTAGGGACAATCAGGGATTGAAATAAGGGGGTGATGTTTAAGAAAATAATTAGTTTATTTTCTATAAAAAAAATATCAAATTTTATCATTCAGCACCAAAGAATTCACGCATAAATGGATGCATTTCCATAGCCTGTTCCTTCTGAATCTGTTCGTAAGTTCGAAGAATGATACCTACGGCTAGCAGCAAACCTGTTCCAGTCGCATTACCTACCGTACCTAGCAAATCAGCACCAGCTGCCAATAAACCTACGAAAGCCCCAGAAAACAGAGTTACTGGAGGAATATATCTCTCTAGAATTCTCTCTAGCACAACTGGGCTCTTTCTAAACCCTGGAATTTGCATACCCGTATTTTGTATCTGCTTGGCGACATCCTTTGCAGACATATTTGTAGTCTCAATCCAGAATTTCGCGAATACCATAGAGCCCACTGTCATGAAAAACACATAGGTAAAAATATGCAAAATAATCTGCCATAAACTATGTCCAAAACCATCTCCAGTTTGATCAAGAATTGGCAGAAGCCATGACTGTACTCCTTGAACCATTGAGGCGTACCAAGCAAATCCATCGGATGCTGTGGTCGAACCAACCTCATAAGAACCTAACCAAGGCGCTATACTCCAAGCCCCATTTGCACCCAATAATGGGACGGTTGAAAGAACTGGGTGACTCCAAAATAGAAGTGTAAACATGTTCAAATTGGCCAGAAGAGCTGCCATCAAAATTACCGGAATATTACTTGCATATACCAGACGAATTGGGTATTTTCCTCTATGCCCCCTAACCTTTCCGTGAGTCAGAGGCAATTCCAATTTACTAGATTCAGCATACGCCACAATTAAGAAAACTATCACTGAAGAAAATAATGCTATCAAAGGATTAGCATGATTCAGCAATATCATCTCAAAACCATTTTGAGAAACTAAATCAGAATTTGTAGCAGTTCTCAAAGTGTAGAATATCATTGGTAATACACCAGATGGTGGATTAGACATGCTGAAACCACCAGGACCTACCGGAAGTGGAGATAATGTTCCAACGAATGTAGATTGAGCCACACCTGCAGCAATGAAAAGAGAAATACCGGACCCAATCCCCCATTTACTTACCAATTCATCCATTAGGAATACAAGATAAGACCCGATGAATAGTTGAAGGACAACCAGTGAATTTGCCCAGCCAATACCAAACATTTCGATTACATTTTCATGCGGATCTAGGAACCCATATACTTGAGGGATTGACTCAATAGGAATCATCATCAAAACAAGAATCTTTTGAACTCCTTGGTAGAGTTGTTTATCATCAGAATCTTGCAAATCAAGATTGATAATCTTAGCACCGGCAAACAATTGCATAACAATAGAAGCAGTAACAATAGGGCCAATACCTAAGTGCATTATGGAACCGGAAGCACCAGCCATAATTGCTCGGAATGAAGAGAAAATATCCATTGTGGAATCTGCCAACCCCCAAATCATTACATTGGTCATCATGAAGTAAAGGATTAGAACAATTGTTGTCGTCATTAACTTCTGATTGAATCTTACGTGGCCATCTGGTTTTGTTATCGATGGATAAACATCGACTATTCTCTTGAGAGCGTAAAGCCTACTACTTTCATCTCCTGTATAGACTAAACAGGCTAGACACATACCTGCCCCCATACCTAACAAGGCAATTCCAACGAACAAAAAGCCAACTTGCGAACTATCTTGTAAAGCCCAATAGAAAAATACACCCATTATAGAAAGCCAAATCATGAATTTGGCGGCAGAACCCCATCGGATTCCAGCGAACTTAATTTGTTTGATATAATCAGGTATATCTCTCTGAATAGCCCATAAAACAAATGCAACATATGCAACAGCTACAGCAATCATTTGTGCTGCAGAAATCATTGCATCTCTGTCAGTTCCAAATAATTCTGCACTTTTCCAGTAGAAGAGCGCTCCAAAATAAATTACTGAGATAGCAGTGATTCCGAATGCTGAAGGTTTTCTAACAGCCATTTAAACACCATTATCCATTAATTACTATAGTATAGTGAAGTATTATTCCTCTTCCCATTCTTCGTCATCATCCTCAGAGATTGTCACTGATCCCCCTGCGGCTTCGACCTTCTCAATCGCTCTAGCACTAGCATGATCAACAGTAACTGAAATGGACTTGGAAATTTTTCCGCTACCTAGCAATTTATCGATACCTAATTCGCTCAAGACAACACTGTCGTTATCTCCAGCAATTCCTTCTAATTGGCTAACATTAGCAGTCACATGGACTTTTCTAAGTGAAGGGTCGCGGTTGAATCCATGCATACCCCAATGATTTGGCATATACTTTATCCGTGTCATGACGCGATGTTTATTGAGACCCGCGTTTCCACGCCCACCTCTCAATCCTGCACCTCTTCCTGCTTTCTTCCCACGACCGTGGTAACGACTCCTTCCTCGGAATTTATTGGTTCTTGATGGCATAATTTTCACCCCTAAATCATTCTCTCAGCTAATTCTGTAATTGCATCCCCACGGAATCCCAGAGCTCCTCCAACTGTAAAGTGGCGCTTGATACCGCCCCAACCTTTTGCTCCGCGTGGAGGGTGAAGTCTGAACACTGGCTTCATATCTGAAATAGCCTTGGTATTGGATTCTCCTGATGCTATTGCTTTGGCAAATGCCTTAATGGTCTTGAAATCGGTCTCAGACTTAACTACAGCATCAGTAATCGGTTTGTCACCCATTAAACGACCCCTCTCTGAGATTAATGCTGAAATTGTTTCTTCTCCCACTTTACCCCAAGTAACGTAATCCTTGGCCTTCTGAAGCATACCTGCATAGGTATCGTTCTCTGGAACAAGAACTGCGTGATTAACTCGAGTAAGATTGAGATAACTCATTGTTTCACGAATTGATCTCTCAACACCAATGTTAGATCTAACTCTAATTACTAGCCAAGTCATTCATTCACCCTACCTGAAGTCATGTATAATCTCTTCTTTTGGTCCGCACTAACCTTAGATTTGTTGAGATTTTCTAGAGCGTTATATGTTGCACGAGCAAAGTTGATTGTGGTTCGAGTTTGTCCCTTAGTACGTGAATAGATATCTGTAATTCCAGCAAGTCTCAATACTACCTTTCCTTTTGTCCCAATTACTAGCCCTTTACCAGCAGGGGCTGGAATCAATGTAACTCTAGTAGAACCAACTCGCCCTTCAATTTTGAATGGAACACTTGTTCCAGAACCAACTCCTGATTCCCATGAACCGTTTCCACGCATGACTGGAATTATGTTCAATTTTGCAGTGTCAATCGCTTTTCTAATTGTTGCTGCAACCTCTTTACCTTTACACATTCCAATGCCTACGTAACCATTGTTGTTCCCTACTGCTGCCATGACATTGAATCGAACTCTTCTACCGCTGTCTGTCATTCTCTGAATCATGTTAACATTGATTACTTCATCTTCCAGTTTAGGCAGCAGTGCATCTACAACTTCAACTTCCCTAATTGGTAAGCGACTATTCAAAGCCTGCTCCATTGTTGTAATCTCGCCATTCCTAACCATCCTTCCGAGTTGTGTCTTTGGATTCCACTGGCGTAGGTTTGCCATTGCATCATATCCGCCCTTACGACGTCGGTGACGGCCTTGTTCCACCTCAGGTTCTGGAGTAAAAGCTAATGCCAGACCAGGTGCAACTTGAGTTGTGTCTAGTTCCGGTTGTTCTTCATCCATCTATTCATGCCCCCTCAATTGCCTTTTTGCTAGTTTCAACAGATTTTGCAATCTTATCTGAAATGTGAGCGCCGTTCAATCGTTCTTCATCGGGAAATATATCTTCCCCATGTGGAATTTCCAATCCGCCATCTACCATTCCTTTGAGTGCTGCAAAGACTCGGTTACCCCTTGTTGCAGCTGCAAGACCAATGTCTAACACAGCGGTATCGTGACCAGCAGCAAGCGCCTTCTTAGCCATGGCTAAACCAACTAGATATGATGCAGGTAGAGATTTTCGAGAAGCGTTCTTTGGCCATTTAAAATCTGAAACAATTGTGGAACCCGTTGCACTTGCTAGTATTTTGTCACCATCTGGTTCGTATCCAACAAGTTGACATGAAACTTGGGTGTTTGAAACACGGACAACTGCGCGTGGTTGCCCACCCCTCAACAACTTAAGTCTACGACGATAATCGGTTAATCCAAATTCTCGGCGTGCGTATTTTCGCCTCTGCCTCTTACCATGTGCCATCAATCATCACCTCCAACTTCAACTCCGTCTATTTTCATGTTTGATTTCATGTGAGCAACGCTACGATATGAGTTACCCTTTGCTTTGCGATAATAGAATCTATACTGCGTTGCGTCGATTGAGCCGCTTTCCCGCATATCTTTGAGAGCCCTGCGTTGAGAACGAATGGTGCGCATCCAACGGTTCTTTCGCGGATCACGAGCGTTTGAAGTACCACTCCTCTTGCCTTGCCCTTTCCTACGCCCCTTAGCCTTCTGTTTTGCAATCTTTTTGGCTCTAGAGCGGCTTGTTCCTTGAATTGGTTTAGCCTTGATATATCCCATTTCAATAAGTTCCCTAATATCCTCTTTTTGTACTGCGCCACTCACTTGCTCTAGATAATTGTCATTAATCCAAACTCTGTTTAGACCAACCTCTTCTCTTAATTGGACAGAGAGTATCTCTGCGGCTAATCGCTTCTGATTACTTAACTGCATCAAATATTCCTCCTTCTATTCAGGATACGGATTCCCAATTCATCCGCTTTTTCGTGAATTACAATTCGCTTGCGTTTTCCAACGCTCCTACCTATGCGGGCAGCCTCTTTCTTAGGATCTATCTGGTCAAGGTCGTCTGGCCTATGAACCATCACTTCTGAAAAACCAGATGGATGGAGTCCTCTTGCTTCAGCAACCTTGCCAAAACCGACTCTCGCCATTGGTGTGCGCCATTTCTTGTTCTTACGCTGCTTGCTGTCCATACCTTTCGGCTTACGCCATCCAGTTCTTGATAACCTCTTGTAGCGATACCATTCTTGACGACGGAAAGCGGGTTGCTTCTTAGACTGAGAATCACGCATTGAAAGGGCTTCTTTGGTGGCATCATCGAGTTCAGGTTTTTGACGAGCAACATGAATCATTGCTTCGTCATCCCACTCATCATCAAAGTCATCGAAATCGTCCTCTTCAACTTCCTCCTCGGCAGCAACTTCTTCGATTTCCTCAACTGAATCCTCAGATTCGTCAAGTCGGGCTATGAGTTCGGCTTTCTTACCAGATACAGGCAATCCCGCTTCTCTAAGCAACTCTTTGAGTTCTGCAACAGTCAAATTTTCATATTCAGACATCCATCAAACCCCCTTAATTTGCTCCCTTAGAGACAATGTAAATTCCATCTTGGAAAATTCTTCTATCTCTACGACGAATCCTACATGAGCGCTCAATTATTGCTGCAGTTTGGCCAACCTTTTCACGATCTACACCAGAAACAATAACATCACTTTTTCCTTCAACCTTAACAATAACGTCACCATGATAAATTAGTTTAGCCACTCTCGGAACTTTCTCACCAAACAGGTTCTTGATTTCCATAGTTGGGCCCGTGACATTCAACGTCATAGGGAAGTGAGAATATACTACTTTCAATCGATACTCAAACCCATCAGTAACACCGGTCACCATATTGTTAATGTGAGCTCTCCAAGTCCCACAAAGAGCCTTGTCTTTTCTACGTGGCAACTCGCATTGAACTATCACATTCGAGTCATCAATAGAAACATTCACCTTGGGGTGGCTGAAAGCACGAGAAATATCCCCGTTAGGACCAGTTAAAGATAGGGTGGAGTCATCCAATGATGCTGAAACTCCCTCTGAAAGTGGGATTTGATGTCTAATCTGGTCTAACTTTACCATCTAAAATCACCTCAGAAAACGTAGGCCAATAAACGGCCTCCGATTGCCCCCTTCTTTGCTTCATAATGGTGCATAACACCTTGATTTGTTGTCATCAGGAGAAGGCCGAAATCTTGTGCCGGTAGATATCGTGATTCCCATTTATCGAAATCCGCCCACTTAACAGCATGTCTTGGCTTTATTACACCACATTTGTTTATGGCTCCAACCAATTCTATTCTGTAACCTCCTCCGCGACCATCCTCAATCTTTTCATATTCGCCTATATAGCCATTCTCGGACATGATTCCGAGTAACCTACCTAGTAATTTACTCGCTGGCTTTACAGACACCTCGTAGTGCCCTGCTTGCTCTGCATTAAAAATGCTGACAAATGCGTCATTTAATGGATCAAATTGCATATTTCACTCCCCCTTAACTGTACTTTTTGAATCCTATATCAGGTGCAATGTCTCTGAAACATTGACGGCATAACCTGAGGCCATGACGTCTAATCATACCCCTCTTACGACCGCACCTTCTGCATCCTTCTTCACGCCCAATGCGCATTCCCTCTTCTTTGCCCATCTTCACTCCTCCAATAGCGTCAGTCCGAACTGCTCCTTGAACCAAGATTGGCCCTCATCTCTAGTTAGTCGATGGACTGGAGCAACTTTTCGCTTTGCTCTCCTTCGACGACTAACTCTGTGCCCTGGCCTTTCAAGTACGACATTGATATCCATCCCAAATATTCCAATATCTGGATCATATTTCATTTCAGGGAAATCTGTGTAATCAGCAATTCCAAAAGAAAGATTTCCTTGTGAATCCACATTGTATGCGGGTAGTGTTTTTTCTCGAACCCAAAAAGCATCCTCTAGGAATTTCTTGATTTTAGATTGTTCTCTAATTGTCACCTTGCAACCTATTGGAGCACCCTCTCTTACTTTCAGGTCCCTGTTGGTGGTTTTACCTACAGAACGTACAGACTTACCACCAGTAAGAAGAGTAAGAACTCTCTCTGCTTGTTGCAATCTCTCCCCACCTTCCCCTACACCTATGTGTACAATCACTTTGGTGATTCGAGGTTCTAACATTGGTTTAGCTGAGCTCATTCACCCACCCCCGGAAGTTCAAAATCTCCGATAATAAACACGTTCCTTTTGACTGTACCGAATTCAGGGAATGACACTTCATTCTCCATACTAGATCTCTTAACTGCCAAACCTTGAACCTCGGAGATACTGCCAACGTGACTACCACCAATCAAGTAAGCTCTAGCGCCATCAGTAAATGGGTGGTGGCCTCTGACTGTTTGATCGGGCAGTGATAGAACTAGACTGTCACCTGTGTTGTATGCATTTGGTTTATCGAGTAATATATTTCTTCCATCGTGCAGATTGTACTGAGTTGTACCACCAGAAACTGTATTCTTACCATCAATTCTACAAATTTTTGAATTGGCTTCAGATGAAGAAATCTTAGGATAGCGTAACTTACCATTATGATCAAGAATGCATCTATAGTTGTCATCGCCAATGGTAAGAACGTCCATCAAACCTACACCGCGATTTACGCTCTTTGGAACCCTACCATCAACTAGAATTTTACGAGTGGCTAGCATTCTCCTAACCTCTCTCTTGGAATGAGCAAGACCCAATTCATCCCTAATTATCACAGTAAGAGACATGCACATATCTATTGGGTGCCCGCACGGATCAGGCTTGCTAATCCATACACTGGTCTTACGTGGTTGAGCCCAACTCCTAGGCATTGCTAGCCGCTTCTTGTGATTTGCACTCATCAATTATCCCCTCCATTACGCTCTTCCAACTTCTTCAAGCGTACCATGTCGCTATCATCAACTTTAACGACTACCACATTTGAAGCATGAACTGGAATACCTTCAGCCTTGCTTTCTGCAGTTGAATGGCTAACACCCTCAACAAAAATACGACCTGATCTTGAATCTACTGCAATTACTCCTGCCTCGACTCCTTCTTTTCCGCGAGCTCCTTGCAAGCGCTTACCACCTTCGTCCTTATCGTGACCAGGGTTTCCCCAATCTCCACGACGGACTGATACTCGGTCCCCAACACGAATCGTTACATTTCTCACGTTAGGGAATGCTGGATCTAGACATCTAGCACGGATCCTCTTCCTCCTTGTGTGGAGCGGGGCTTTTGCGGCATTCTTTCTCTGCTTGTTTGGTTTGCTGCTACTCATATATTTCACCTCACACTATCTGTTTAGCAGTTGCTGCTATTCTAGGCCATCTTTCTGCCGACTCTCTAGAGACTGGGCCTTTGATATCGGTTCCAATCAATTCACCACGCTCGTTTGAGACAAGAACGCAAGCGTTGTCTTCAAACTGAATCCTAGTCCCATCTGCACGACGGTAGGGTCTCCTCTGACGTACAATTACGGCACGGAAAACCTGTCTGCGACGTTCTGGAGTTCCTCGACGAACTGTAACATTGATCATGTCACCAACACCTGCTGAAGGATATCTACGAGCAACACCACCAATATTGAGAACTGAAATCAGTTGAACTATCTTAGCACCACTATTGTCAACACAATTCATCTTTGATTCAGTAGGCAATCCTCGAGTGACGCGTCCTGGAATTCCCTTCATTCACTAGACCCCCTTTCTATTACACAGAAATTGACTGTTTTGGAAAGTGGCCTACATTCCATGATTCTGACGGCATCTCCAATAGTAATGTCGCCAATACAACTTGGTAAGTGAGCAGAATATCTCCGAGTTCTCTTCTCATATCTCTCGAATTTTTGCATGTGGCGAGTGTGTTGTCTTTCTACAACTATTGTACTCTTCATACCAACTCTGGATACGGTCCCTTCAATTATCTGTCCTCGAACTCTTAAACTTCCATAGAACGGACAATTTGCGTCACCGTCCCATTCGCCTTCAGGCTCTTTCACATCAATACCGATGTCTCTCATTTCAGTCCATCCTCCTGTAATTTCTTTGAACTCTATCTTCTGGCCTTTGACAAACCATTTTTCCTACAACAGGTTCGCTGCCGTCAATTGTGAATTCAATAGTGTTCTTTGCCAGTGATGATGAACCATCATCTCCTGCAATTGTAATCATATTTCTGCTCTCATTAACTACAATTCCACTACGCCCAATCAAAGTAGGATCGGTAGATGACACGACAGTTAAAACGCGAGAAATCCAAGAGTGATGCCAATGTTGCATTCAGCGCACCTCCACTTGATATCCATTCTGTTCCAAAACCTTGGCAACCCTCTTCTTGTGATCGCCTTGGAGTTCGATTGTACGACCTTTGACTGTGCCACCACTGGCACAAGAGGACTTGAGTTTCTTGGCAAGTTGATTGATATCAATAGCAGTGTCATCGATACCCTCTACAATTGTCACCATTTTCCCATACCTCCTTCTAACAGTTGAAATAATTGCTTTTTGTTGCTCCTTTGCGATTTCTTGACAGATACATAATTCCTCAGGAAGCCCACATAAGTTGCAAATGCTTGCCATTAGTTCCCTACTCCCTTTCTACTTTCATTCATCTTGGTTTTCAAACGAGCAATACTTCTCCTGACTTGTTTGTATGCTCCAGCATTGCTGGAAGAACCACCCAGAGCTTGCTCAGCACGAAGTTGTAACATTTCTTCTTTTAATTCTGAAAGACGTTTCTTTCTTGCCTCCTCAGACATATTATCGATTTCTCGGTTTGAGAGATGAGTCATTCAACCACCTCCTCGTCTGATTCCACGGATTCTTCTTCTGATTCCTCGGTTTGTGTATCCGATTCTTCATCTGAAGATTCTTCATCGGATCCTTCATCGGATTCTTCATCAACAGAGTCTTGTTCTTCCTTGAGTTCGCTAATTGCCTGTAATTCAACTTCTGCTTCTTCATCAGTTAGAGACTCCTCAATTATCTCAGTACCCGCCATAGAAGGTGGCACATATGGGCCTAGTCCGGCATCAATTCGACTAGTGATATCTACTTCATGCGGCAATTTTGTGCCTGGCTTCATCAGAGCCACAGTACAACCAATTGTACCCAATTTTACTACCGCGGTAGCTTGACCAATATCCATGTGCTGGATAGCAGTCTCACCACAATACTTGATGTGGCCCTTAGTAAATTTCTCAGTTCGATGTCTAGCACCTGTTAGTTTTCCTGCTATGATAACAAGACAACCCTTCGCTCCTGCTTCCATCACATTTAGCACACTGCTGTGTCCTGCTCGACGGAAGTACCATCCTCGCTCAAGAGCACTGGCTAACTTACTAGCCATTACTTGTGCATTTAATGCTGGATTGTCAATTTCCTCAACCTGAAGTTTTGGATTCTCTAAATTAAAGTCAGTTTTTATTCTGCGCTGTAATTCATTGATTATCTTTCCACGGCGTCCTATGACCATACCTACTCGCTCGGCCTTCAAGGTGACTTTCGTGCAAATTGATTGGTTATCGAAAGCTCGCTCGAAATGCAAGCCGCCAAAGCCTGCACGCTCAGTCTCCTTCTGGAGATATTCCCTTACTAACTGCCTCTCGACATTTCGATCAACAAAATGACGTATCTGATTCACTTTTGCCATTTGTTGCTCACCTCAGAAATCTCCTTCATCTTCTTCATCATCGTCTTCCCCATAATATTCAAGGAATAACTCGATGTTAACTTTGTAGTGATTAGAAGCTGTTGCACGCCCGCGTGCGCGAGGGCGCATACTTCTCACGATCTCACCTCGATGAGCGGCTACATGTGTAATCTGCATCTCCTCTGCTTCGATGTCTTCATGATGCTGACGTGCGTTATCCATTGCGCTCTCAATCAATTTGATATAAACTCTAGAAGCTTTTCTTGGATATCTTCCCGGGCCCATCTTTCCTTTCCTATGACCGGCCATCGTATTACCACCTCGGCCCTTTCTGTGTCGAACAACATAAGGAACTGCTTGCTTCTGAGCAATAACATCCTCAAGATATTCAATCGCAGAGCCAGCATACATCCCCTTAATTCGACGCGCTATTTGAACGCAGTGCTTGTGATGAATATCAGCGCCAGTGATTCGAGCAGTAGCTAGGCGGTTGCCCTCAAGAAGTTGGGTGTATCCAGGTTGTGCCTTTTCCCTATTTCTGCTCATTATTCTCACCTCACTTCAATGCCACGTGCTTACTCGATCTGGTTGCACCAACCCCTGGACCTGTATGGACTGGCCTACTACGGGTCCCAGCAAACTCGCCAAGATAATGACCAATCATTTCTGGTTGAATTTCAACATTGACGAAATCACGTCCATTGTATACTCCAACTGTTTTTCCAACCATCACAGGCAATACAGGCATGTCTCTACAGTGTGTTCGGATAACTTTGTTACTTTCAGATTCTGAAATTTTATTCAGGAAATGATCTGCTTCTCGTGGTAATCCCCTATCTAAGGAACGACGTACTCTTGAAGGTACGAGTTCAATAATAGCAATTTGATCGGAGCCGTCTTCGGGAATGTAAAGAGGCATCTGCAACAGTTCATCCATAGTGTAACCACGGTAAGTGAACTCTCGCTTCCTGCGCTCAGCGACACCCATCTTTCTTTTCCTTGCTGCACGGCGTACTGCCTTCGGCTTGCGGAATCCCTTACTCTTTCTACGCGCCATGAATCATCACTCCTTCTTTTTCCCTCGCATTTTACCTGTGCGACTCGGTGCAATGTGGCCGACCTTTTGACCTGGTGGAGCATTACGTGAAATTGAGTTAGGTCCGTGTACCGCCTGATGGTTTCCACCACCGTGCGGGTGATCTACAGGATTCATAGCAACTCCACTGACGGTTGGGTAAGATTTACCTCTAGCCTTGGCCTTGTAAAACGCAGCGCCCGCCTTCATCAGTGGCTTTTCAGAACGTCCGTGACCTGCTAAGACACCAATAGATGCACGGCACTTTGCTGGTAAATCTTTCAGAGAACCAGAAGGCATTCGGATTCTGACCTTATCGCCCATTCTAGTTTCAAGTGTAGCTGAATTACCTCCGCTACGGGCAATCTTACCACCATCACCTGGTCGAAGTTCAATATTATTGATTGGTGTTCCTTCAGGAATTTGACCTAACTCTGTAATATTACCCGGCCTCATATTGACATTTGAACCAATGGCGATGGTCTGTCCAACAGCCATACCCTCTGTAGCCACAAGATGGGTTTCTCGGCCGTCCTCAAATTTAACACGAACAAGAGGTGCTGTATGTACTGGGCTGTGAATTAATTCAACAACTGTTGCTACATCTTCAACTCCATGAGGTATCCTAGATGCACCGGGGAAACGGTGACTTGAAACCCTATTCTTAGGGCTTGAACCCCTACGTTGAGCACGTATTCTTTTTCCCATTTCATCACCTCATCAGAATGCACTCAATTTTTGTGCCGCCACATCTGCATCAAATCCTGGCGCCATCTTAACACTAGCATGCTTACCATTTTTGCTAATTCTAGTATTTACTTTTGCAACCTTTACTTCAAAAAGACGCTCTACAGCCTCCTTAATATCTGCCTTAGTTGCTTTTTCATTAACAATGAACTCAAGACGATTGTTATTTTGGAAATAACCTTCTTCTATATCAGAAACCCTCCTAGCCTCTAGAGACTTCTCGGTAATCCATGGCATAATGATAACTTTGTATGGATCCATTTCAATCACTCCAGTGCCTCGATTGCACTCTTTGTCCAAACAGTAAGGCGACCTATGTCACCACCAGGTGCCAAATCTTCTGCAGAAAGGTCCTTGGCGGCTACAACATCAACTCCAGTAACATTTCCAGCAGCCTTTGCAAGCCCATCTCTCTGACCAACTACTAGTAATATTGACTTTGGAGCACGTCTTTTTCTACCACGCATCTTCCCCTTTCCGGCTCGAATTGCTCTTCCAGATTTTGCTCTTATGAGATCGTCACCTAGGCCTAAACCTTCCATCATTGCAATGAATTTCCTAGTAGAATATGCTAGAGGAATGGCTTCTACATCATATGATTCCTTTTTGCCATCTCGCTCTTCTACATAACCATCAATAATTATAGGGAACTTGACATCTTCTGAAAAACGGTGGCCCCTATTGGATACCGTTTCGATATCGGCAGTAGCAGCAATAGCTGAATTACGAGCCTGCTTCTTTACCTTTGAATTGACTTTCATGGACCAATCCTTCTCAACAAGAGGACCATGAGCTCTCCGGCCACCCCTTGTGTGGGGGTTTTCTGCACCAGTACTCTGTCCTGTTTTTCTCATGATTCGAGCAACTCCTCTTCCCTTGCCCCACCATTCCACACTATGCTTCATACCTGGTTGTGGGTTGCGCCTCCCAACGTGTCGATTGTGCCCATATGGCTGACGTCGATTTGCTCGAGATGCATGAACTGCGTCACGAATCATTGAGACCCTTACATCTGAAGAGAAACAATCTGGTAATGTGATTGACTTTCCTGAAGATGATGTCACTTCGTAATTCTCGGAAAGCAATCCTGCCTCGAACTCTTCTTGATCTACAGCATTAACAAGGTTCAACATTTTGATTTTCATCTTCATACCCCCTGCTTGCTAGATGTACTGACGTAAGTAAGTTCAACCGCATCCTGCTTACTCCTTGGGCGAGTAGCATCTCTGAATCTTAGAAGTCGCTTAGATGGGCCGGGAAGACTGCCTTGTAAAATCATGTACTGATTTGTGACCTCCCCATACCTTAGGAAACCGCCATCTGGAGTAACTTCATCTTCATCTGGTGAAGAAATTCTTAGAACTTTCTTGTTATATTCTGTGCGTTGATGGTAACCAGTCTGACCTGCTTGACGGATGGTTTTCCTAACATATCCAGTTCCGAAATCACCCATGTTTCCACCCTGGCGACGACGCTTGCTGTTCTTATGGCTAAGTAACTTAATCCCCCAGCGCTTGATAGAACCCTGCCATCCTTTTCCTTTAGTGACTGCAACTACGTCTAAATCATTGCCAGTAGAGAAAACATCACCTACATTCAATGATTCTCCTAATTTCCCTTCCGCCCATTCAAGGCGGCTACCAATATCGCCACCGGAAAGACCCAGTTCCATAATATTGGGCTTCTTTGAAGGAATTGACTTAACATTCTCAGGCTGAGTAGAAACAATAAGGCGAACTTCAACTAAATCCCCATTCTCTACTAAATCCTTAAGCCCGGACAAATGGTCATCAGTATCATGTTCATTTCTAACTGGGAGACGACGTGTTAAATTTGGCTGAGATTCAGAAATTGTGTCACTAGAAGCCCATGCTTCCCCCGCTGTCTGCTTACCGTACGGAGTTAATCTGTAACCACGAACTCCAAGAACTAGCATAGGAGGTGTTTCAACAATAGTTACAGCTCTACGAATTTCTTGTCCAGCACTTGGACTGCCAGGGTTATCATCACGAATCAATACATGACTCATTCCGGCCTTGTATCCTGCAAAGCCCTGAACTTTTACTTCACCGTTAGAAGTATTATCGGGCCAGGACTTGACACGCCCTGTTTGACGACGTGCCCGCTTTCGCGGGCTAAAAGCCATGCTACCTCGCTTGGGTCGGTGTCTATCTCCCATTGAGTTTTCCTCCTTTTTGGTGGTATTTGCGACAAAGAAAACCGCCGAAGCGGCACAATGCCGGCTCAAGTAGCGAAGGAAGCACCGTGACACTGACCGAATTTCACGAATGGATTTTCGGCTTATGGGTTACTAGTGTATTGCCCTTGGTGTCTGGTACCTCACTACGTGAGCATCCCGCCGACCGACCCACCATATATGAACCCCCCCCATCATCAAATTGGTTAAAACGTAACCCTGAATTACATTTTTATCGATTTTAACACTAATAATTGAGATAATAACAATTCCAATAAAATTTCCCAATTAGGTGAATCCTTTAGAACTGTGACCATTGGGAGAGGTGCCCATGACCTCCTTCATTCAGCACCCTCGACTCTCTACTGAATCGGTTGAGGCTAGAGGATATCAAATTGAAGCAGTCTCTGATTGCCTAGGATCGCCTACGCTGTTGGTTCTACCCACAGCTCTAGGAAAAACTCCTATTGAATGGATGGTTATTGCAGAACGATTGAATTCAATCGGGGGAAAGGCACTCCTCATTGCACCCACAAATGCTCTTGTGAATCAACATTTTAATGATTTGAAACGAGTAATTGATTCACAAGATTCGGAAGACAGCATAGCCTATATGAATGGTTCTATAGATTGGAATAAACGGAAAGCCAGATGGGATTCGGCTGAAATAATAGTAGCTACACCCCAAGTAATTAGGAATGATGTTAAACGTGGATCAATAGACTTGAAAGATGTCTCGGTGTTAATTGTTGATGAGGCTCACCATTCAAAGGGCCGTCATGCAGTAGCAGAAGTTGGTGACCAATATCTTCAATCTGCTGAAAATCCCCTAATTTTAGGCGCCACAGCTAGCCCTGGTTCATCTAAAGAGCAGGTAGAAGAAGTTTGCAGAAGATTAGGTTTGAAGAGAATACATTCTCGAACTGCAGAGAATCCATTATTGGAACCTTATGCTGCAGAATTGGAAATTAAGGAAGTAAATGTAGAAGTTGATGAAGGACTAAAATTAATGTCAGAGCCACTAGTAGTTTGGATGAATAATTTAGTCGATCAACTACGCCGTTTGGGATATCACGTTCAATCTGGAAGGGTTACTAGTTCCCAACTTAACGACACTAGAGAAAGAATCCAAAAAGCAATTTCAAAGAAAGAAGGACTGGCTTACAATGCTGCAAGACAGTGCGCACAAGCACAACGTCTGCTTAACCTCATAGGTTACCTTCTTAGTCAGGGAGTAGCTGCATCTCGAGAATATCTTGAAAGAGTAAAAATTTCTGGTGAGGGTGGAGACAAAGGTGCATCTTTATTTTTTAATGATGAAAGAATATTGAGCCTATATGAAACATTAAAAAATAGTCCGGAACTACATGAAAAGGTCGAAAAAACGGTTGAATTAGTTCAAACACAAATAGAAAATGATCCTGATAGTAGAGTAATTGTTTTCGCTCATTTTCGAGATACTGTTGATGAAATAGTTCGCAGATTGGACGATTCCCCCATAATTAAACCTGAAAGATTTGTTGGACAAGCAAAAAGAGAGGGAAGTAGCGGATTATCTCAGAAAGAACAATTGGTGGTTCTACAACGCTTCCGAGAAGGTGAATGTAATGTCTTAGTAGCCACATCTGTGGGTGAAGAAGGATTGGACGTCCCGAAAGCGGACAGGGTCATATTCTACGAACCAATAGGTAGTGAAATCAGAACAATCCAACGGAGAGGTAGAACGGGAAGGCACCGCGATGGGAATGTGTATGTTCTGATAGCAAAAGGAACCAGAGATGAGGGCGCAAGGAAATCTGCAGCATACAGAGAAAAAAGAATGCAAAGCGCCATCGATAGAGTTCGTAGAAATATGGGTAGGCCAAACAATGATGATCTTTCTAAACACATTACTTCTTTTGAGGTAATTGATGAAGATGGTGTTCGTTCAGCATTCTCCTTCATGCAGTCTGAGAAAGAGCGTTTAGCACCAGAACTGGGTGAAAGGAAAAATAGAATTTCAATATCTAATGAAATAATAGAAGATAAAAAACCATCAACCGAAATTGATTCTGAAATTAATCCAAAAAGGCTCAGACCTAAAGGCCAGACAGGATTGGATTCATTCCCATCAATTGCACCTGAACCCAATCCAATTGATGATAACAAAGAAGAGCAACAATTGTTACATAAAATCTCTATTCAGGCAGCAGATGAAATAGTTCAGGCTTTGACAACTGAAGCTATTGATCCGCTAGAAAAGGAATCTGAAAATTCTTGTCAAATAGTCGTTAATAATACTGAATTTAACGCTTCAATAGGGGCAAATTTGAGGAAAAAGGGCTTGGATATTGATTTTGAAGCAATGGCAATTGGGGATTTTAAGATTGGAGATCGAGTCCTGATAGAAAGAAAATTTGTGCCGGAATTCATTGGTTCATTACTAGAAGGTAGATTGCTTGAGCAAGCAAACACTCTAATTTCCGAAGCAGAAAGACCCCTATTACTAATTGAAGGAGGTGGTCTTTTCACTCAAAAGTCAGTGCACAATAACTCTCTAATGGGGGCACTAGCAACTCTTACTATTGACCTAGGTCTTCCAGTAATTACAACTAAAGATAATGAAGAGACTGCTAGATTCCTAATTATTGCTGCAAAAAGAGAGCAAGCACTACTGGGGGCATTGACCAAGGAAGCTAGGGGAAGGATGAGTCTTAGATAAAATCATAATAAGATGTATAATATCTATAGAATGTTTCACTAGAAGCCTTAATTGCCCATTACTAGTACTCTAGTTCGTAACTGTGCCAATCTATCATTGTAACATCCTAGAGAGAATGCGATAAGTTCAGGAAGATGAATTGCAGGCATATCAACATCTTTTCCAGAAACCCTTCCAGCTTTTACCTGATAGCTATCGAGATTGATATGTGATAGGGGGCAGGCTGAAGCCATGATTCTTGCACCTTCCTCTTTAGCATCTGAAAGAACTGCTGCAGTCATTTTTAGAGCACTTGATTCCTCAGAAAGTAGAGAGGGGAAACCAACGCTCTTTGTCTTGCTATCATATCTTACTGCCTTACCACCTAGGACTTCAATTAACTGTTCAAAATATTGTGGATCAAAAATGTCATCATCTCCACAAGCACCTTCCTGCTGCATAACAGAACCATAATAACCAGCGATAGGGAAATCTATCGGGTTTTTGACCTTCTCTGAAATAGTTTCTAAACCAATATCTTCAATCAAAACATGTAGAAGGTGGCGCATCTTCATAGTTCCTTCAAAACGAATGCCTGCTATGGAATCTAACTGCTCATTTACTCGCTCCCTTAGCCCTTCATCTTCAGACAATCTAATGAAATCCTCTGACATATTACCCTGGCAAGTAGCACAGGGAGTAAGTACATCCAAACCTTCGGCTTCAGCCATAGCAAAAGTTCTAGCATTGAGTGCAATTTGCAAATCCCAATTTGCTTGTTTCATCACCCCTGCACCGCAACAAGAAGCGCCCTTCAGAGGTATCAACTCAATATCCAAAACTCTAGCTAATGCTAGCATCGCATCCTGAACCTCTCTTGCAGAGTTTAGAGTGACACATCCAGGGAAGTAAGCATACTTGTTCCTAGCCATATTAGAACCTCCTATCAAAAGCATTGAACAAAGCCACAACCTCATGGTGATTTTCCACTGGAGTATTGACAAATTTTGGCATCTTTCCAACACTAGCAGGAGGCACTGCTAGAGCCTGTAGATCCCTAATCATTGGCCCACCTGTCCTAGTAAAACCCAATGCCATTCTTGGAAGCACACCAGTAATTGCATTCTTTGCCATTCCAAAAGGACCTAATGTGGCGCCGGCCAGTACAGTTTCATTTAGGAGGCCTGACATCTTGACAGTCTCCGAGAACCACCAAACATGCTTTCCATGCCTTCCAGTAAAACCCGAATCCTGCAAAGATTTTGTCTTTGCCTCAAGTAAACTTGATGAAACCATAGACCCTACATTACCAGCTCTACTAATTGAACTAATATCCGCCTCAGCCTTTATTCCAAACTGTCCGTTAATTGTATCTAAGTGAGATTCTCTTCCTTCATTAGATGTCCTAGGGTCTTGACAACGTAACCACAACTTTGCGATTATTGCTGGACCAACATATGATCTATTGTGCTGAACAGTATCAGATGATGAATGAATAATATGGGGGCTAGGAATATCTCCCCTTGAATGTAGAAATGAAGCAGTCGCAGCATCCATATTTCCAATTACTCCTTGAGCAAAATTTGTACCTTCTCGGGTGGCCGAGTGCATCCATGGTTTGCTATTTGCTAAATGGATAAGGTAATCTGAATGATCTACTGCTAAATCACGAATTACATCAAAACCGGAAAGCGGGTCAATCCTCAGAGATAACTCGTTACCTTTCAAATTTACAACTTCCGAAATTGCAGTTCTACCAGGCAAAATATTACGCCCATTTGCTGAAAGAGCGGTCGTGGAATCATCAGAATTACCATCTCTGAATGTTAGGCTACCATCTTCAGTAGATTTCAGCAGTCTTAGAAGTTGCAAAACACTCAAACTACCTGGGACGGAGCATTTCCAAATATCATGGCCCGATTCCCCACTATTTGGGTCATATCGGAAAACTCTGACATTTACTTGAATCTCAGCAGTGACTAATTCCGGCATTTCAAATGAGGAACCCGCAGTAGCAGTTTTAGCACCCCCTGATACTTTTTCCTTCAGAACTGATACCATTCCCTCATTGAATGTACCATCTCCAGAAACTGCGCCCATATGTGCCAGTGAGTCGGCAACCCAAGAATTTGCTAGAGCATCATAATCAACATCACAATCTACCCTAGGAGTGATTCTGTTTGCACCTACTGATTCAAACCATCCATCCCAATCCATACCAGATTGGCAGAAGAATTCGTATGAAGTATCGCCCAAACTGCAGACAGAGAAATGTGTGCCAGTTAATTTTGGCGCACCTGAGCCATTTGCTGCTTGCCATAAATCCTCAGCGTTATCTGGCATTTCACCTTCACCCCAAGTACTGCAAACAACTAGAATTCGTTTGTATGCCGCAAGGTCACCAATCTGAATTTCGTCCATACCCTTGACTGTCGCTTCGAGCCCGTAATCTGGAGCATCTTTGCCAACTTTTGCCGCAACACCCTCAGAATTACCAGATTGAGAACCTGAAAGAACCAACAAACTTCTGTCACCATCGAGCGAAATCTCTGCTGGTTCTGATTCTTGTACCTCCACAACTTCTTCCTCAACATTTTCAACTTCGGCAGGAGGTTCTGAATCAGTAGCACCTGAAACTTCCACCATAATCACATCTACAGGACATTCCCCCGCAACTTCATTCAGAAAATCAAGATCAAAACCTGGTTTTAGAGAAGATTTGGTCGGTTCATTGGTATCGAACGCACCGTCAGTCCTACATTCAGCAACAATGTAGCAAGTATCATCAGTGACCTTGAAGATTTCAGGGAATTCTTCTTCACAGGCATTGCAAGTGATGCAACCTTCATCAATCCAAACAACTATTTCTGACACGAAGTAACCCCCCCTAACTAGTTGGGCGTTAATCTCGACCGTAGGTCGACTATTGAACATACCGCGCAAAGAATGAGAAAACTATGTCAGATTTAAAGTACAAAGATAATCAAAATACCAAAATCACATATCGAAATCCATGCCATCCATGCCGGCACCTGAAACCGCTTTAGAGGATATTACGTCATCAATTCTCAAAATCATTACAGCTGTTTCAGTAGCACTTTGAATCGCTTGTTCAACAACTCTCAAAGGCTCAATTACATTTGCCTTCTTCATATCCATTACTCCACCCTCAAAGACATTTACGCCAAATGTTCCTTTGCCCTCAGCATGCGCTTTTCGCAACTCGATTATTGTATTCACTGGGTCAAGACCGGCGTTCTCAGACAATGTTCTTGGGATTACTTCAAGAGCTCCTGCAAAAGCCTCAATTGCCATTTGCTCACGTCCCCCTACGCCTTCAGCATATATTCTCAAATCACGGCTAAGTGCCGCCATCACACTTCCTCCCCCAGTTAGAACTGAGCCGTCTTCCCAAGCCACGCTAATAACTCCAACAGCATCATCAAATGCGCGCCTTAATTCATCAACTACATGCTCTGTACCACCTCGTAATAGTACTGAGACGCTCTTTGCTTCTGGGCATCCGGTAATGAAAACCATATCGGAGTCACCAATCTTGCGCTCATCGACCTTTGCCGCATTGCCCAAATCATCTGATTTTAAATCGTCAATATTTGTCACTATTCGGCCACCTGTAGCCTTGGAAAGTGCTTCCATATCACTCTTCTTAGCTCTGCGAATAGCAAACAAACCCGCTTTAGCGAGGTAGTGTTGTGCAATATCATCGATTCCCTTTTGACAAACCAATACATTTGCTCCAGATGATTGTAACTTGTCAACTAACCCTTTCAGATATCCTTCCTCTTCATCTAGGAACTTAGCAAGCATGCTTGGATCAGTAATCTGTATCTTCGCATCTACCTCTGTTTTCTTGACTTCAATTGCGCTATTTACTAGCGCTATTTTAGCATCATTAACGGATCTTGGCATCCCTGAATGGACTCTTTCTTTGTCGAGTATTATTCCGTCAATAAGTGTGCTCCCCTTGATTGAGCCACCTTGGCGTTTCTCAACTTTTATGTCATCAATATCAACGGTTCTGACACCCTCTTCTTCTATCCCTACCGATTGAACTGCACGGACACAAATATCTGCTAGAAAAGCCTTCACAGCACTGGCACTCTTACCAGTAAGTGCTGTCTTCGCAACTTCGGCTAACGTATCTTCATCAGTTACTGATGTTGAATGTTTTTCAAGTAATTCAACTGCCCTTTCAGAAGCAAGTCTAAAACCATGACATATCACAGTAGGATGAACGTTTTGCTCAATTAAATCCTCGCTTCGCTTCAACAATTCTCCAGCTATAACCACAGCACTGGTAGTACCATCATAGCAGTGTTGTTCTTGGGTTTTGGCAACCTCGATAATCATCTTAGCAGCCGGATGTTCAATATCCATCTCTTTGAGTATTGTTGCCCCATCGTTGGTAATTACAACATCCCCCATGCTATCAACCAACATCTTATCCATTCCTTTCGGACCTAGAGTTGAGCGGACTGCATCAGCTACCGCTTTTGCAGCAGCAATATTGTTGCTCTGGGCGCTCTTTCCACGTACCCTGTCTGTTCCTTCTTTCAGAATAAAAATTGGTGCTTGTCCGCCATACATCCTAACCACTTAGCCATACTCGCTCCTATGGAGCGGGCTTCCGACCCGCGCCCCCTTCTTAAGGGCAACCGCTAACTTTGCAGTTACCTAAAACTAGAATATTGAGCAAAATCGAAGGTTAGATGTTGGTTCAATCCAATCCTTGCTGCTTTCGGTACTCATCGCCATAATGGGCCCACTGGTCCATGGTCCAGCCTTCAGGAAGGCCCCCTGGGGGTAGAGGAGGAGTGCCTGCTGGAAGTGTGTTTTCTGGAGGGGGTGTAGGGGCAGGGGTTACCTGTTGTTCAAAAATATCAGCAGCTCCACCATAAGCAGAATTAGCAACCGTGTCAGTAACAGGTAACGGGGCAGGGGGTGATCCCGGGATATCGGGGGCCGCTGGCATACTCCCGTAGGTTTCTTCTAACTGCATTCTATAACCTGCTAGAGAAACTATCTCATCTTCTTCTCGATTAGTGGAAATTACTATTTTAACAAGAAGCGAAATCAATGCAATTATCACAATCCCACCAAAGATAAACGCGAAAATATTACCCCATGACAGGGATTCTTCTGCATCCTTGTCTGCCCCTGAACCCTCACGTAGAACATTAACTTGGACTATTGTTTGAGAAACGTCATCATCGCCGGTGGCAACCACTGTAATGTTGAATATTTGGCCACCTTCTGGAATGTTCATGTATTGAGTCTCCGTTAATGTGAATTTAACAGATGCTGTTCTTTTTTGATCTACATCTAGAACGAATGAGGTGTCCTCAGATTGTACCCTTGCTGATGAAAAATCCCTCCAAGGCCCATTTTGAACGTCCAAGCGGATAAATTGAGAGTTAGTAGTATGACGATTGTGGATTGTCAAATTGGCAAGTATCCAACCATCGGAATTCAAATTCACAATACCGCCAGGAGTTAATTCAATCCAACCCTGAGTTCCAACTTGGAAAGTTGCTGAACCAGATGCACCTGAAATTTCTCCCGATTGTACAGAGCTAGCGGAAACAACTAACTCTAACATACCATTAGTTCCAGCATCAAACCAATATTGAATTGTTACATTCACGGATGCGCCTTTCTCAACTGATGGTGGTGCAGCTGGGTCATATTGTTCGCTTGGTATGATTTGAGCGTTCATTCCAGATGGTGTATCTAACTCAATTACGAATTCATCGTAATCATTACCGTTGTTAGTCACTTCAAATGAAATCGTCTTTGGATCTGCACCGCCTTGGAATGTTTGACCAGTCATATTCACATCTTCTACATTGATTAGATAAGTTGGCTGTACAATAAGTTCAATTTGCTGTGTAAGGAAGAATGTGGAGTCTGTTTGTGAAGTTGCTTTGAGATTAATGAAATAAGTGTCGGGACGAATACCGTAAGGCATTGGCATAACAACATAAATTGCTGTACTATCACCAAATGGCCCTATTTCTTCAGTCATTGGTTGGCTGACAGAAGCATCCAGCCTCCAATCTGCAGTCACTTCTAAGTCGAATCTTTCAGGAGCATTGCCATTGTTTGTTAGTTCAACTTCGACTGTCCTAGTGTACATATCCGCATAGGCTGTAACTGAATCTTCTGAAGCTACCATTGTCAAATCATGAACCTGTGGAATTTCAATGTTGATCTTCCGACTATTTTGAGCAGTTGCTGGAGATTGTCCTGATGACAAAATTGTTACCTCAGTCAGGCCAGGTGAAATTTCAGTTGGCGCAGTAAATTCTGCCCAAAAATCTTCAGATTGCCCTTTGTGAAGTTGCATAAACGAAATTTCACTCCCATTTACTTCCGCATCCAAAAATCGAATGTTGGAACTACCCCATTCAGAACGATTGAAGAAAGCGTCTAAATTCCAATATGCCATTTGATTACCAGTGTTCGTTAAGGTAAATTCTACCATTCCAACTTCATCGGGAGGAAGAGTTAGGGCCACGCCAGGACCATAGTACGAAACGTCTACGCTATACGAAGCCGCCACCGAAAGTGGCATTGAAATTTGGTGCATTATTTCCCCCGTGTATGAATCGGTTATGTTTAGGTCCCAAATCAACTGCTCTACATTTGCACCAGGAGGAATTGACAAATTAACCCAAAATTCAGTGGTTTCATTGTAAGCCAAGGGGTTTAGAGGCACACTGTAATCATGGTCATTCAAATTATTTGAGTCAATTCTAATAGGGGCAAATGAATTCATCCAAGTATAATTGCTAACGTTAGCTAGCAATTGCAAAGAGTGCTCCCTATATCCATTATTAGTCATGTAGCAGTGTAGAGAAGGTGGCATAGGGTCAGCGGGAATAACAGTATATCCTGTCTCAGGATTATCACAATCTACTGAAACCGTGTATTCTTGAACTTTCTCTATACCAAACAATGCAAATTGGTCTATGTGAATGCCTGCTGTGGCTCCCGAATTATCGCTCTCGAAATGATATGACAAACTGAATACTTGATTGCCAGTATCATTAGTTAAATCCCAAACAACTGGTGTCCAATCGTTAGTTGCCCCACTAATTCCAGATGTTGATAGATTCTTTTGAGAAATCACCATTGCATTCTGCCCAGTACCCTGAGTGGCTCGTAATGAGACTTCATCATTGGACCCCATTCCACCCCATGCCTGGGTTGCCAATTGCATGGAAATGTAATTTCCTCCAGTAAGTTGTATCCTACAAAAAGCATAACCATATAATGCCTGGATTTCTTGTTGTATCATCCCATATCCCAACCCATGCCCTGGGTCATCACAATTGTCTTGAGATGAAATTAACCAACCCCAAACAAGATCATCATTTCCGTTACTTACGTAATCTTGTAGTGGAACCGAATGTCTCCAATGCTTTGTCCCTACATATCCTGATGAATTATCTAGTAACCAAGGCCCATATCCATCGACATTCCCCGTTGCTGGATCGTAACCCACAGATGCAAATGTTGGTTTGTAATAGGTAGTGCCTTGACAATCAGACTGACTATCGCCATCAAAATCACCACAGTAACCCCTTTCCATGTCACCATAGTAAATGGCTATTGGGACGGTTTCATCCTTAGCATCATTGCCAGGCTCCCCTTCCAATAAACCACCATCTACCACACCTCTGATAATGTATCCACCTGCTAAAGAACCGTTCTCAGCAAGCATACTATGTGCAGCATTTGCAGTCCAAGTTGCTTCTTGAGTCGAAGATTGCCCCCCTGATAGTGAAAGGCTATAATTCCATTCAGCAACTTTTACTCCTACTGGATGCCAAACTTGGATGTAGCCGGTTGCAGCAGTGCTCTGAAGTGAAGAACCTGCTTGCTTGAAAGTCACCTGAATAGGCAATGTTTGTGAATTGAGGAAATAATCGATAGTTGATCCATCTGCTTGATCCCACTGAAGTGCTACAACTGAGGCGTTCCCGATAGTGATGTCCTCGATTGTAAAGTCAACATTAGCCTTAGGCCCTGCAGCACCAACTGACGCTGAGAGTGGCGCTACCAATGTGGCAAACAAAAGCAAGGTAAGAACAAGGGATTTGAGCCGTTTCATTGGTATCAACTAAACCGCCCAACATTATCATGTAAAAAAGGTTGATTGGCATCTGTCTAAGACAGATGTTGAAAAAAACAACCTTTACGGCATAAATCAGACTATTCACAGATTGGCCATTTCTAATGGGCTGGGAGCGAAGGAAATATGGTACCAAGTGACAGGCGGTGGGCGTGAAGGGACATAGAAGCACGTTTCTAGAGAGGCTTTGGCTTACCTTGATTATCTGCGGCCAAGTCATTGTTGCGCCAGCTATTGCGTTCTCAGCAACCTATTTCATCGATTTTGGTGGAGTTCTTGGCGAACGCCCACTATTGCGTGTTGATTTGATACCTTGGATTCTAAGTGGGGCCCTAGGATATGGACTAATCTCACTTATTCTAGCCTTGGTAATTGGTGGTTGGATGCCTATTGGGGTAGCAGAAAAGGGGGGATGGATGCCAGTATTAGGCGCCAGCCGCCTAATGAAGGATGCTGCCATGGTAGATAGAGCAAGGATGCATTTACTTGCATCCCCATCAGGCAAAATGATGAAAATTGTCAATCGAGAGATGGTTGAACAAAAACGCCCTTTGATGGAAGTTCATGGGGGGTTGCAGATGTTAGCAGCCCCTCTACAGATTTTACTTGCAATCACACCCATATTGATGCTAAGATTTGTTCCTTCAGAATGGCTGGTTCCTAACAGACTTCTAGAACTTGCCATGATAGGATATCTGGCATCCCTAGCAGTAATTTTACGCACATTTCCAAATTATGCAGAACGATTTGTAGGGCTTGCAGCTATGGCTCGCAGGTTTCTAGTTAATGTCACCAGAATTAACTGGATGTTCCCGGTTCTTATTCTATGGCTAGTTGGTAGAATAATTGTGGGAGTAGCGTTTGACTTGATGCAACCAGACCTACAACAATGGCAACAAATATCACTTGAAAAGAGTATTATCGAAGCCTTAATCCCAGTTAATGTAGAAGTACCTGAAACTTCTTTCCTAGACATGTTGGTAGCATTAGCGGTTCTACCCCTAGCTACATTCACCACCATGGCAGTCCTAGGTGGGGGTCGATATGACCTCCCTGATTGGTTGGTAAATAGTGACGAGAAGTGGGTTAAAATTGATGATGAGGGAACAAAAGACGCATTTCTATTAGAAGATGATACACAATCTGATGATTTGGAAGAAGAGAAAGAAGAATCAAATCAAGAAGTCAATGAAAGTGAAAATGCTACATTAGTAAAAGGGAACAAATCAGAGGTTTTGTCAGCACTAGCTAAGTCAAAAGAGAAAGTGTTTTCAATTTTCGATGATGATTGATTTACTTCTTCACTTTTCCTTCAGCAATAATTGGGTGCCCATCTAGAAGCATCAATCGAAATCTTCCAACCCAACCATCTGTCCTTGCTCTTCCAAGATCTGGCCTAGGTAGAGATAAATGGCAATTTCTACACTCTTGGCAACGTACAGCAGTTACCTCCCAAGCCAAATCAGGGTTATCGCAACATGTCAATTCACCAATTCGTAATTCATTTACTTGGTGAATCAAACTATTGGAATAAGGAGTATTTGGAATTTTGAAATCTTCGCTTGGAATTATACGTGACAAAATTGCCCAACCGCCACCTATGAAAAGGCCAAAAATTAGTGATGCTGGTTGGCTCTGGAGAATAATAAATCCGATAATCAAAGGTATTAGGGCAAAAAGAAAAGATGCGTTCCAAATAGTTCTCAAAATCAAAAGTTGAGCCACTAGGTGCTGGTCTATAGGCTGAGGTGAAGGGAAAGGGGCAAGTTGTCCATCCATGGCCCTTAGTCTAGGAATGATGGCCAAAGGCAACCTTGGTAAGAAAAGAGAAAAAATTAGACCAGATACGAATAGAATTACTTCATCAAGCACTTAATCACCTGTTATTCTGAAGATTTTGTTGGAGGGGGAGAACTGGAAATTCTTTCTAACACAGATTCGACTATATCCATTGCAGCATCTATCTGTTCAACTCCGATTGTGTAAGCGAATCTAAGATGACCTTCTCCTGCACTACCAAATGCTGAACCAGGAGAACAAACCACACCTTCTTTTAGAATCTCAAGAGATATTTCTACGCTTGTCCAACCAGGAAAATCAAACTTTGGAAATACATAGAAAGCACCTTCTGGAACATGACATGAAATTCCGGTCATCTCATTTAATCGCCTACAAATCAGGTCCCTGCGTTGCCAAAATGCATTTCTCATTTCAGAGGGATAATCAGGCGCCTCCCTTAAGGCAGCTAGAACCCCATACTGCATTGCATCTGTAGAGCATGCAGTGATGTAATACTGCATTTTTTGGATTTGAGACATTATCTCTAGGCTAGATGAGAGAACATATCCTATCCTCCAACCAGTCATGGCAAAAGTTTTCGAAAAAGATTGAATCATGACAACATTATCGTACCCTGCACCCAAAAAAGAAACATGAGGTTGGTCGTAAATTATCCGATCATAAACTTCATCGGAAATCAACCAAAGAGAGTTTCGTCTTGCAAAATCAAGCAATTCGTCTCTTTGCTCAACAGTAATTGTTGCCCCTGTTGGGTTATTTGGAAAGTTGTATATGATTGCCTTAGTGTTCTCATCAACTAGAGACTCTAAACTCTCAATAGTTGGAACAAACTCATTTTCAAAGGTACAGGGGTAATATCTTGGCTCCGCACCAGTAATTACTGCATGAGGCCCGTATAGTGGGAAGCAAGGATCAGGAATCAGAATGTTATCCCCTTCACCAAGAAAACATAAGCAGGAATTTAGAACTGCATTAGTTCCTGACATTGTTATGCAGACATTGTCCTCAGTCAATGATGAATCAAGGTGTGACCAAAGCCCCGCTATTTCAGATCTTAATTCTGGTAATCCAGCAGTTGTAGTATACTTGTTATGGCCATCTTTCATCGCCTTGTAAAAAGCTTCAATTGATACTTCAGGGGGTTGGAAATCTGGCTCCCCTAACCCTAGATGAATTGCATCTTTTCCAGCAAGATCGAACATCTTGCGGACCCCGGTTGGTTGGATGGCTTTTGCTCTCTCACTGAACTCTGCCATGACCGGCCGAACCGTGCTAAGAATATCAAACCCCTGTTACGATAACAATATCCGAAATCTAGAGTTTTTGTTTAATTATCAGTTAGCCTATCAATTAGTTGCTGCTTATTCCCACCCAAAGATAGGCCACGCTGTCGCAATAAATCCTTCAATTCATTGATAGTCATTGATGAGTAATCTGGAGATGATACCAGTTCTGCATCGAGAACTTCTTCCTGAATCAATGAAATACCTCTCAACTTGAATATCGCACTATCCATCCTCCAACCTATTACTGCAGCCATTAACATTACTAGAATTACAAAACCAACAGTATACATCAATACCCCGCTGCCCTGAGCCAACATATCTTTTCCATTCCCAACAACTGAAACCAAGACTGGAAGTGATGTCATTTCTCCAGATACTGCCCTAACTTCTACTGTATGGTTCCCTTTGGACAATGCATTGGGATTGATAGAAATATTCCAAGTAAATGGGGTACCTGGTGCTAACTCACCTAGGACTACCTCATAGGTTGCTTCACTCCAAGCCCCTCCATCAATTCGGAATTCGACTTTGTCAATTACACCTTGTTGAGCCCATGAATGCCCACTCACTGTAGTGGTTGTATTCTCATCAAGAATTAGCAAATGGTTTTGGAGATGTGGGTCTATACTTGTACTCTGATTGTTATCCCACAAATGTTGAGCCATTATTACTGCCTCATAAGCATCAACCATACCATATCCAAAATCTCTATTCCAATAAGGATCAACTTCTGGTGCCGAAGGTTCCCCTCTACGCTCGGCAGTCTGCTTTAGCAGCTCCTTAATTTGCATAGGGTCCAAATCTGGATTTGCTTCCATGACTAAAGCAATCACACCAGTAACTGCTGGAGTTGCGTAGGATGTTCCCGAACCGCGCCCGGTATAGGTATTTTCACTAGCATCACTGAATAGATTGTTGCAACCACCACTAGTGACACATCCTTCTGCCTGAATGATATTTGTACCAGGGGCTGAAATCTCTGGAATCAACTCGTTTATTGGATTGTTATCACCATTGTCTTTCCTAGGGCCGCGAGATGAGTAACTTGCAATTGTGTCATCACCTCGATCGACTGTGTTTTTGTCATCAGTTGCACCAACTGTAATCGAATGAGATGAGGCGCTCATCCCCGATAGGCCATCGTTATCTTCTCCGTCATTCCCAGCAGCATTTGAGACCGTTACTCCTGCCTCACTAGCCTCATCCAAGATTCTGCTGTGCATATCTGTACCATCGGAACCTCCGCTCTCGTGGCTGGTAATCCCCCATGATAATGAGATGATATCAATACCATGTAGTGACTCATCTACGCCGGGCCAAGCTGTGTCCTTGTTATCTATAATCCATTGAAGCCCATTCAACGCAGATTCATAGATATCCTGTTCAAAGAAATAATTCTCAAATGGGCCAGCACCAATATCAGTGCCGATTCGAACATCAACTAGGGAAGCATTCGGTGCACTTCCGTAGAATTCTGATTGCGTCCCATCCGCTTCAAGACCGGTGGCAGCAGCCATCCCCATGCAAGCTGTGCCATGTTGATTCCCATCATCGGGGTCGAAGGAACCATCTGTCTCCCTGCCACCAGCTAAGATACAGGTAGGGTCACTATGAACATAACAAACAGCGTCATATCCAGCCACATGCTTACCTTCCAAACCAGGGTGTTCGCTGTCAACACCTGTATCTGTTAAAGCGATATTCACCCCAACTCCGCTAACTCCTAGGTCCCATGCACCTACTGGATAAAATGTAGAATTTCTCGCCTTTACAGCATGAGTCTGAACATCCCCATAGAAAGTTACTACTCCATAACGCTCCACCATTACAACCCCATCCAATTGTGCAAGACTCCAAACATCAGATGCATTTACTGCACCTAGCAAAAGAGCATCTACGGAATGAATCAATTGTTTCACTCCATGGCCTAGTGCAACTACTGCAGCCTCATCTTCAGGAGTGGGTGTGTGAGCATATGATAACCCAACATAAACAATACCTGTTTCATTCTCAAGAGAGTCGTGGATTTGGTTACAATTAGAGTCAAGAGATGTATGCTACCACCATAGTAAATCGCCAAACATCGGCATTGGTGTTTGAGTTGGAATAATGGTTGAATCTCCATTAGCAATTAATTGCGCAGAATGGCCTTCAGTAATGCGCTTTGTACCGGTTGGCTCAATCGACCCTATCAAGGGTATCATTAGCATCAATACCATCACGCACGCGTACACGCGAACTCGATTCACGATGCCCGGACAT
>CAYNXD010000088.1:0-4424 GCA_964401115.1 uncultured Candidatus Poseidoniales archaeon
CAAAACGAGGCACTACATGAAGATGAACATGGAATACAGATTGCCCAGCAGCTTCTCCAACATTGCCTCCTAGCTTCCATCCATCTACAGATGAGAAACTTATTTGCAAGTCCTCTTTTAACCAATCTGCACCTGATATCAAAGACACCTTCTCTTCTTGGGAGCAATCCCAAAATGAAGCCACATGACGCTAGGGGATTATCACTGCGTGACCGGGAGATATGGGAAAAGCATCCCTGATTGCAAACGAAAGATTATCTTCCCAAAGAATTTCTCGTGAATTGTTTAGAAGAATATCACAAAATGGGCAATTAATCATTTTTCTTCCTCCAATTCTGCAACAAGAATATTAGAGGAGGCTGCGGGTAAAAAAGGAGGGTTCCAAGGGTCGGTACCCAATTCATCATCACCTAATCTAAGGTTACTGAAAATGTACCAACCTATTGCTGGCACAAATGCAGCCAGTACGAAAAGCAACCAATAGGAATCGTTGCTCAATAGCAATATCAAACCACCGAGACCGACCATTACAAATTTCGCTGATAGAGCTTGGGCGGTTTGGAATACTGACATATGAGTACCACCCAATCTTGGATCTGCAATATCCGCCCAAGTTGTGATGAAAGTAAACATCATCCAATCTGTGAGCACTAGAGTAGGAATCCAAATAACAAGTGTAACTATTCCTGGGAGACCAAATAATATGGAACATCCTAGTACTAAATAACTGATAACTGCCCCAATAGCAAAAACACGCAGACTCCTTTTTCGACCATAAATATCAGATAACCAGGGACCGGCTAAGCCAAGATAATTGATTACAGCAAATATGTTCCACCAGAAAGTAATTTGAGCACCGTCCATATCTTGAACTTCTACAAGATAGGCCGAGAACCACGCTTCAAAACCATCGCCAAGAGGAAGTAAAATACAACCAAGCAAGACCAACCAAGCGGTCTTTGTTTGCATTGCTGCTAACACCTTAGAAAGCATGGGTGTCCCTTCAGTGAAAGGACTCGCCTCCTCTGCTTTAGGTAGGGGTTTTCCTTCCTTCATCATCAATGTGATACCGATGCCTGAAACCATTACAAGTAGTAACATTAGGAAGGTTGCAACCTGTATAGAGGCAAAGTCTGTAATTCCATCAGAAATGAAAGGTGATGCCCCTCCTCCTCCAACCCACCATCCCATCATCAGGATAACAAGATGGCCGCCACCTCGGTAGGCCAAGTTAATCATCGAATTTGCTCGACCTAATTGTGGAATGCTTTCAGCCATCATAGCAGCTACTGCCTGCTCAGCGAAAAGACGAGGCACTAGTGCCAAAAGCAATACAGCGACCCAAAGCCATGGTTGGCTTCCTACATCAATCAACACAAGTGGCATCAATAATGCTAGGTGACCCATTGTACCGTAAAGCATCCAACTCCTACGGCGACCCCATGGTAGGACCTGCATTCGATCTACTGGCTGAGCCCATAGAGGTCTAAGGAAGAACGGGATTTGAACAACCATGAACATTGCAGCAACGGTATACTTGTCCAAACCAAACTCAGCCATTCCAAGAGTCCTACCCCAATATCCAAGGAAGGCGAAGGGCATGGAAAAGCCAAGATAAAATAGTACAAACCAAATATCTCTAAATCTATCATCTTCACCAATATCTCTCCTGCTAGGAGTACCTTTTTCCTTATCTTTTGACATCATTGGTGCCGCAAATAAGAATACCAAGATTGTGATAGTTATTGCCAAAATCACTAATGAAATTGAACCGATGGATAAACCTCCGGATGAGAAACTTTGTACTTGAATTTCATCAATTGCCCCATTTGGATTCCAGTCCCACCAAGCATGTAATGCAACTATATCGAGCCCTGTTTGCAAACCATCTTCTACATTTGTTCGGCCACCGGCCATAGTATTGAGAGTAGTAACTGAATCGGTTTGGGCATGTTTAGGAGTCTGCTCACAAGTGTCACCTTCCTCGAAAATATACTGGTGCTGTCCTCTAATCCATGTAGCGGTATGGCCAGCCATGATGAAATTGTAATGATCTGAATTTCCCTTTACATCGTCAATTACGCTGACCCAGGGTTCTGGGTGACTCAGATTTTCATTGATGTCTTTCAAATGCTGCTGGAACCATTCTGCATTAGACTGCATTTCCTCAGTGACCTCAAGTCCTCTATCTTCATAGTATGACCAATCATCCACAGGTGAAGTGA
The DNA here is from genome assembly GCA_964401115.1 of uncultured Candidatus Poseidoniales archaeon. Taxonomy (GTDB): domain Archaea; phylum Thermoplasmatota; class Poseidoniia; order Poseidoniales; family Thalassarchaeaceae; genus MGIIb-Q1. The sequence continues at coordinate 2,226 of CAYNXD010000088.1, forward strand.
ACTGGTATAATGTCCAATAATCCTCATCACAACCACTTGCCTGACTTGCAGCAAGAGTTGTGACAGGCCAGTTTAGAGCGAACATATCCAAATTGACATATGTCACATTTGTTCCGTTTGGAATCTGCTCCTCAACAAAATGAAGACTACCTTTACCCCCACCCTCTGAGGAACCAGAACCTTGCCATTCTTCATAATCCCACCAACCTAGTTTCCAAGTGTGAGTTGGAGTTCCGTTCCATTCTGAAAATGTACGTGCCAATTCGAGAAGCGCCCCACTACCGGTACCATCATCGTAAGCCCCTTGGCTAGTACAGGTCGGATATGTTGCTCCACCCACCACAGGTAGCGGAGGAGCGTAGCAGATGGCATCATGATGGGCCCCGACAACATACCAATCGTCTTCCAGAGTACCGTTAATTGTCACTACTACATTCTGACAATTAGCACACTCGTCAGTAGAAAAATTTTGTAATTCTACTTCGTAACCCATGTCTTCAAGTTCATCTGCAATCCAATTCCTTGCGTTTTCATTCGCAGTTGTGTCGATTTTACGATAACCAAATTGAGTCATTGTGACCATGTGATCGTAAGCCGTGGAACCCTCTGGCCATGCATCTGGCATTGCATCATCAACTCCATCCAGATTGGTTGGAGTAGCAATCGTAGCAATTGATAGAAGCGATAGAGATAGAAGGACAACAAGCAGAGTTACTGACCGGCAACGCTCAACCATCAAACCGGACACAGAGAGTGCTAAACTTGAGGCTTTACCTCAGATGATGCATAGCATCATCTCAATAAGACTGAGGAAAATAGAGGGAATCACTCATCTATGAGGTTATACGCGGGTTGTTTGATGGGACAAGATTGGGTGGTCCCAGATGAGCGGACTTCTCCGCACATGAAAGGCGAAGAACTTCGCCTAACTATTGAAAACACAAATATTCAGAGAGGGGAAACTGGAATCTGTTGGCTGACTCAGGCATCATGGCTTGTAAAGTTTAGAAATTGTACAATTCTTATTGACCCATGGTGGCGAGATCTTGACGCCGGAGACCGTTGGGGCAAGTTACTAGGAGAATTTCCTCTTTCTCCCGAAGAATTCCCCACCATCGATTACATATTCTGCACGCATTGGCATGATGACCATATTTGCCCTACATCACTCCCTCTACTCGCAAAACAATTCCCATCAGCCAAATTCATTACCCCACTACGTAGCAACCAAATGCTAATCGATATGGGGATTCCAAAGGGTAGAATTCGTTCAATGCATGGAAATGATTCTGGACAATTGAGTGGTGGGTTGTCCTTCTTTGCGATTCCAGCAGCCCATGAAGAGTTGGATGTTGACGACAGAGGTGCCCACCTATACCTTGGATACCTAATTCATTGTGATGGCACTACAATTTTCCATATGGGTGATAGCCGCCCATATCCTGGTTGGGAAGAAAATATTGAGAAAGCTGCGAGGCTGCTCAATGTTGAAGGTGAGGCTACAATCGACGTTGCGTTTCTTTGCATCAATGGAAATGATAACTTAAGGCATGATGAAGCAGTGGATTTAGCAGAGAAAATGGATTTTGGGATGTCGATACCAATGCATTATGGGATGGACCCCGGAAATACCGTCAATCCTCAAATCTTCGTTGATGAGATGGAGTCTCGAAGTTATGAAATACCATATTTGGTTGCTGATCCCGGAGAGTTTTTCCTAATCGAATGATTAAATTCGGAAGTCATTAGAGTCATAATTACCCCACGCATAAAGCAAACCATTGGGTATTCCCACATCTATGTAATCGGCATTAATCCCGGCAGCCAATAATCTGCCATTAATTGCCAATGATTGCAACTTCTGAACATCATCTTCACCAGCCTGACTCCAAAATTCGTTGGTCAAAATCATCCTCCCAGTACACCTCCACTTCGGTGGTGATGTCAAAGGGAAAGGTTCATCCTTACGCTTTTCAAGAATACTATTTACTATTCCGTAATCACTTTCCTGATTAAATGTTAGAGAACCAACTCTTCCTGTATCTGAAAGCATCTCCCCCCATGGCGATACAACTTTGACAATTCCGATTACACATCTTTTGGAAGAATTATGGATTTTGATTAACTCAGCAGAAGGGCAGGGGTGGCCGAAGAAAAGATTGTCTGGATTAGCCACTAGCATCTCTTCACCACATATAG
>CAYNXD010000089.1:0-24291 GCA_964401115.1 uncultured Candidatus Poseidoniales archaeon
GAATTATGGTTTGGAGTGCTGAGGCAGAAGCAGCCCCAGGGATGAGCCCATTACTAATCAGCCTACTAGTGGCAATGATTGTTGGTCTTGGACTAGTGGCGTACTTCACAGCAGTAGTAGGGAAGGAAGAGACTCGAACAATTACCATTACTAGAGAAGATCCTGATGATGATCTAGATGATCTAGAAGACCTGTGAAATTAGCATGATTCTGCAGGTTTGTAGGGGTCAGTTGAATTATCTTCGTTGTCTGTATCACGGCTCTCGTTATATTCCCAGAAAAATTGCCATCCTTGACTTGATGTACCAGTGATATCATCACCAAAAGGAGAACTATGAATTACTGTAACTTCAACAGTGTAACATCCATCATCCCCTTGATAGAAATCATCTCGATTAACAAAACTAATAGCCTCTCCAAATGCATTAGATGAGGTTCCTTCGCCCTCTAAATCTATCCAAGAGTTTTCAACTATTCCTGAACCCCCATCCCAAGATGCTGATGCCCCATTTACTGAAACTGTCGGGAATGAATATACCGAAGAACCGTCATGAATTATGCTTGCACTAATAGTGTAATCTGAATCAACATGCATCATCAAGTTAGTGGTGTTACTTTGTACTGGATCTAAGGCACCTGCACCAACTCTAACTGTTACACCTAGGTGGTCTAAGTCATTCTTTTCATCACAATCACAGGCTTGAGTGATTTGAGTTAATTCACCATCAACTGTATCAACTGTTCTATCTGATATTTCTCCTGAAATAGGATATGATTCAGAGTCGGAACCTTCCAATGTTACTGAAACGCTGTATTCAATATCGCTCCCATCAGATGCAGCTCCTCGTGAATTTCCTTGGTAAAAATCAGAAAATGATACTTCATACCAACTCAGTTTTGAGTCTACTGCAAAAGAACCAGTCCATACATCACCTGAACCATAACTTATGGTCATGCTCATGTCCCCACTAGGAGAACTTTTGAACATAGGAGTACCAATAAACACCTGAACTCTGAGATTATTATCTGCTTCATCAACTTCTACATCTGAAACGGAAATGCTGTAACCGCCAAAGGTGAATCCCATGACTACTTGATAGCCAATAAAAAGGATGAGAAATGCAACAATCGTTCCCGCAATGCCTTTCTTCATCATGCTTGGATCTATTCCATCAAATGGACCCCCGCCGCTGCTAGAAGATATGCTACCTTCTGCAGATGCACGCCCAAGTAGGCCGCCATCCACGGCCTCTCCCATATCCTCTACAGCAGCCTCTACATCATCTGCTGCAGACTCAGAATCCTGATTCTTCGCTTTCTCAAGTAACCCGCCAGACATTTACTCAACCCCTTCGGTTATGAACAAGGTGAGCATCTTGACGTTATCAACCCGTTGCTTCCTAGAGCGCAAATGGAAGGCATTTGAAGACATACTAAAATTCTCCAAAACGGAAACTGAAATGATGGTGTTAAAACAATTCCAATCTAATCCCGTCAAAGACCGGGGGCAGAAAGCGGTTCGATTGGTAAATCCTCATCAAACTCTTCGTCTCTATTTCTGCTGGCAGCAAATGCAGCACCTAGTGCAACCATAGCCAAGGAAGGCATTAACTCAAATCCGGGTAGATAAATTCCACGTACGTATAGAGTGACCATCTGTGTCTGATAGTTTGGAACACCTTCTGTCCTAACGCTGTATTCGCTGGTCGCTCGGAACTGCAACTGATGATATTCGTCTGTCCATCCTTGAATCTTGGGAGTTCTAATCATAACCCTCATCTTATCAGGAGGGGCCTGTGGCTCAATCTCAGTACTGATGGTAGGCAAAGTGATTTGGAAATCCTTGTCCTCGAGATCATCTCTGTTTGAGACTTCAACATTAAATCGGTCGTATGCATTACCGTCATTATATACCTTGAACTCAAAGATATAATCTACCTTTGGCCTTAGTTGCTTGAATGGCTCTTCTGCCTCTACACGAAGACGACTAAATTGCATGATTGTCGCCATAACCGAAGATTGCACTGAAGGACATGTCGTACATGGTATGCCGCTAGCTGAAGTGACTCTTGCGGTGATAGTAATAGAACGGCTTCCTTCGGCCATTCTGTTATCTCCACGTACAACCACCTCAAAGGTTGCAGAATCGTATGCTCCAACAGTAATTAGCCCTGGGTGAGCAACTGCGAGGCCACCGGCTGTAACTGTTACAGTAACGTCCTCAACATATTGTGTAGGATTTGTTGCAGTACAGTATGTGGTGCCAGTTCTGGGTGCCCCAGGATGTACTTCAATTGGAATAGCCGCTGGAGAACAAGATACGCTCACCGTCGGGTTAGGGGATACACCCTGTGCCGCCACATTAGTCGCAGCCACACCAGCCCACATGCTCAATGCATACACAGCAAGGATGAGAATCATCCTGCGAGTCACTCTTCCGTTCATCATACTCACCTTCGGTGAACTGTCAACGACATTACGCTATAAGGATATGGGGATAAAGGGTGATTTTAGACTATCCAAACGTCACAAATCGTCAAGACCTAAATCATCGAAATCATCATCATCAAGATCGAAATCGTCTTCAAAATCGTCTTCAAATTCAAACTCTACGTTGCCCTTACTTCTTCGAGACATGCCTAATTTCACCGCTACAACAATTGCCCCGACAACAGCTAGACCAGCTAGAACTAGCGCAGTAGTCACAGCCCATGCAGGGACATTATCTACAGAGGTCGCCAAAAACGATTCCTGTTTGGCAATTGATTGTAATCTAAAGTTCTCTTGAATAATCCATGAGTCCCCAGATTCTTCTGCTAATTGACTGGAAACTTGTAACAATACAGTGAAGGTGCCATCTGTAATTTCTTCCGATGCTGTAATAGTCAATATTACATCCTTTGTACCATTTACCGGCAATTTAACGGAGGATTCTGAATATTCAAAAATAAAGCCAAAATCCTCAAGACCAGTTTGATTTTCCATCCCAATGCTAAGAGTGTCCTCATAATTACCTGAGTTCCGAACTGTGAAGTTCAAAGTAGCTAAATCACCGTGATTCAATGAAATTTCTTGTGGGACCATATCGATAGCAGGCCTTCCAAATGACATGATTTCAATTCTTACTGAATCACTTTTTGAAGAGCACTGAGGGCAAGGAATGCCCAGCCCAAAAGATTCGACAACAACTTCAACTTCACTAGTCAAAGTTTCAACATCTGAACCAGGATCTGCTGACCAAGTGATTGTGAATGTCTCCTCTTCACCTGCAGATACTGATACAGTTCCAGGGTATGCAATATTGAGCCCCACTTCATCTACAGTGATATTCACTTCTTCTTGATGAATTGAAGGATTTTCTAGAGTGCAAACTACAGAGCCAACTCTTGAATCGCCTGGACCAACTTCGATCTCAACTGTGGAATCAGGACAATCCAGATTGATGTCAGGATTTGGACTGCCAAGTTGGGCAAACGTTGTAGAAGATAGTGGGAATGATACCAGAATCATAGATAGCGACAACAGAATCACTGACGCCGTGAGACGTGGCATAGGAACCCCCTCGATATCAATCATATTTCAGCATAGGGGATATATTTAGAGACAAGTTTGAACGGGGTGGCGTCAACGGACGGCCACGGGCCCGTAGCTTAGTCTGGTTAGAGCGCTCGGCTCATAACCGAGTGGCCGCCGGTTCAAATCCGGTCGGGCCCACCAAATAATAACTAATTTAGAATAGATTTGACAAGTTCTTCGCAACTTTCTCTAATTTCAAGAGGAACGAAAACCATAGAGCGTGAAAATTCGACAGAAATTGATTCAATTAGTGGTGATGCCTCCATAATATCTCGGCCATCCTCCAAATGAATCCCTTCTTGATATGGTAAATATCCTTCCTTCCTAAGTGGCGCGTGAATCAAATCATGTTCAGAATCAAATCCGGATTCTTCTACCAGTTCTATTAGGGAATCCCAAACATCCTCTACCTGTTTAGGATTCAATTCAATCCTTAGCCGTTTGTGGAAATCGTCACGACTTGACAAACGTTTTGCATAGCCAGAAAGTATCGGATCGTCATGGTCTGCCCATTGGAAAACATCTGCAATAACAAATGAATCTGTAAGTTGAGAATACCTGTATGGTGTCAAATCTCGGTTAGAAAGCATGTCTCTCATCTTTAAAGAAAGAGGAAGGGCGCCACTCTCATGCAACTCTCTAGCACGAGAAAGAGCCCTCACATAGTAGACTGAAGTTAGCATGTTCAACTTATGGAAATATACCAACTGATACATATGCCAGCGAGTCACAAGATAAGCCTCTACAGCAGAAATTGAATAGATACTAACTACTAATCTATTATCTTCAGAGATATTGATTGCTCGGAGCAATCTTTCTAAATCAAAACCGCCTACATCAGTACCTGTAACCAGTTGATCCCTCAGAAGATAATCGAAACGATCAACGTCTAATTGGCTAGAAACAATCTCATGGAGAAATGGTGGTACGTCATTGCCTTCCATGATAGCAAGTAACCTCTCAACCCCATCACCCAATAGATCTCTTAGAACATTAGACAAATCACATTCATTGTCCAACAAAATCTTCCGGCCCCACTCCTCGTGATCTGCAAAAGTAGCGAATACCTCGGGGGTTTCAAACATATGTGAAAATGGAGGATGCCCTATATCATGAAGAAGTGCTGCAATTGGTACTATTCTTGCATCCTGATCTGAAATTTTCCCTGGAAATCTTTCCCTCAAATCATCTACTAATCTAGTTGCTAGGTGAAATGCCCCCAGAGAATGGGAAAATCTACTATGTGTAGCTGATGGAAAAGCGTAATGGCATGTTGCCAATTGTTGAATATATCTCAATCTTTGAAAACTGCGAGTATCGACAATTCTTCTGATTTCATCTGGAAGAATGATGTCACCATGTAGAGCATCACGAATGTATCTCTTGTCACCCAATGTAGCCCCTCCGGCAATGAATGGGAATTGTTCGTAACTTTCAAACCACCTATTCACTAATTGTCTTAGATTTTAGGTAATTCCATACTGAAACATTGATCAAAATGACTGAAAATACCCAAGCCCCTAATGAACTAATTACCAAACCATTTATTGAATCGAAAATAGGGTAAAGTATTGCGACGATTAATGCGTATAAAGAAACTGATTGAGAACCAAACATCATTGGGCCAATTGCACCTGTGGGAACTGCTTCCCCCTGAGAAAGCCATAGTGCAACCATGCTAGTAGTGAATATTGCCGGGAAAATGCTCATTACGCCACTTGCCAATGGGTTTCCCAGACTTGAGAGCCAAACTGCGACACCAATTGAGGCTGCGGCGGCAACTCCCCTCATTAGTAGTGTAAAAAATCCTACCTTATTTCGCCCACGTGGGGTTGGAACATGTTTCATCGTTGCAAAAAAGCCAATTAACAGGCCAAACAATAGTGCAACCACACCTATTGCGAAAGCATCAATCCCTAAATCGGTTAGAAAACCAAAGAACATTATTGATAGCAATGCTGCAACCCCCCAAGCCGTTAGTGTTGCCAAAGTAATCACACTCAAGCGAATTGTGAAAGTCCAATTGGGGACCAATGGAGGTATCACTCTCCACAGGTAAAGGAAGCCTGCATTAAGAATCAGACCGATTGGAACAATCCCCATTGCTGACCTAAATTCAGATTGATCTCCAATAGCTAACCAAATGCCAATCGATGCAGGGACAATCGTTGAAGGTACTGTGGCAAGAACCCCTCCATGCAAACCTCCCCATCTCTCTATCGACACGGTCACCAGTATTGCAGCAACTCCAGCAACTAGAGCTGAAATTATTACAGCGGCAATTGCCAACGGATTCACCATTAACTCTTCTTTTTCCTAGAGGAGGTCTTTGATTCATCATCAGAAACATCTGATTCCACTTCAAAACTTTCTTCAGAGCCTTCTCCAAAAGTCCCCCATTCAGGAGTTGCAATTACGCCCTGTAACATTAGCATAGTCAATATCAAGCCGATTGCGAGAATAGTGACAAGTGTTGCTAGAACAAATACTGTACTGTTAAATCCGCTAGCAACATTATTTGATTCGATTGGGGTGTCACCCATTACATGCAAGTGAATTACAGAATTAGTTGATGCATTGTCCCCGCTAATCGCACGGACCATAATAGTTTGATTCCCAATAACTTCATTTCCAGGCAGATATTTCAATCTATCATGAATCATGCCATGGGTGATTGAAAACTCGTTTTCACCAGAGTAATCAGGGTGATCTGACCAATAATCTCGCATATCCCATGTTCGCCATTGAACCTTTGAAGCTGCTTCCCCAACGATTGCAAATGAAACTTCTTGGCCAGGTCCCACGTGCACTTTGTTATCCGTTGCTGTTGGCGTTGTTGCTGAAACATTGATTGACAATGTCATCCCATAAACTTGGTTAGCAGCTTCGGTAACTGATGGTTCGGCATTCACGTGGCCGTGCCCGTAAACATTGTTGTCACGGGGTTTGATCGAAATCGTATCTAAATCTGTAGGGCAGCCATCTATTCCAGCTGGGTCCCCCATGTAATAACATTCACGATAAGTTGCAGTTTCCTGCATAATATTTCTAACATCAAAAGGAGATAAATCCGGATTGGCTTGATACATCAATGCCGCAAGACCGGCCGCTCCTGGAGTCGCCATACTAGTACCACTCATGTCAGTATATCCATCACCTGAGTTATAATCGACCGACATCACATTAGAACCTACAAAAGCAACATTTGGTTTAGTAAGACCTTCTTCAGTAGGACCCTGACTCGAATATACTGCAATACTAGTATCCTTATCCAGAGCTCCGACAGTGATTACATCTTCAGCACTACCAGGGGTTCCTATTGAAGATGGGACTGCACTATTTCCGGCTGCAATGAAAAGGGCTATTCCATTACGGACCATTTCATTTGCCATCCTGCTTACACTTTCTTCTTGCGCGCTTGTTAACTCAATCGGGCCCGGGCCACCCAGACTCATACTGGCTGCCCGAATGTTGAACTTATGCCGATTATCAACGGTCCATTGCATACCCATCATAACTCCAGAAAAAGAACCTGAACCACCTTCATCTAGAACTTTTACACCTACCAGTTGCGCCTGAGGAGCCACCCCTACATATTCGTAAGTTGGTGCGCCTGTTCCTGCAGTTATTCCAGCACAGTGACTACCATGTCCTTGATCATCATATGCTGGTTGAGTGCCATTTGTTTCAGTGGCATTATTAACAACATCATAGAAACCAATTACTTTGGGATCATCTGTTGAATTATCATCATCGAGGTCGTCAAGTCCTGCGTGATCACCATCAATCCCAGTATCAATAATCGCCACAACAGAGCCGGCACCTGTATAACCTGTTTCTTCCCAAACATTTGTTACACCATGGGCTTCATTTACTTCGTTCATTTGGATACTGAAAATTCCATCAATCTCAAGGAAAACAACTCCTGGTAAATTGACCAAATTATAAATTTCAGAAACTTCAACTGAACCAGCTATTGAATCTATCAAATGATAGCGGAAATGTACTCGGAAATCAACTTCATTCTCAAGAAGAATTTCATCTTCTTCTGTGGGCTGGTGGTCAAAATCTACTATGAGATTAATTCTACCTTCATCGTCAACCCAATCATATTCTGTACTTGCAATTGCTGCAGGAATAGCATCATGAATTCTATCACCGTTTTTATCCATTATTGTGTCTTCCCACCAAGGCACATCTTCTATTTCCTCGACCGGACTAATTGGTGCGGCCGCACCGATTAATGGCATTACAAACATAGCTAAAACTGCAAGGCTAATCCACATCAATCCGATGTTCCCCATCCGCTTCCCATTGACTGAACTCATATCGCTCACCCTATGGGTGAGGTTCAACTGCTTTGAATCTGCCCCTATCTTCCGTCATACTGAAAGGTGTGAAGCGACTGAACAGTTCGTGAGAGTAACGGGCCTAACCATAGTTTTCGCCTCACTACTAATCATTTTTGCCCCCTCATCGGCAGCCATTGAGAGCATCGGAGTGCCGTCTTATACAACTGATGATTGGTTTGAATATGAGGGATATACGGAACAACTACTGGCGAGTCTGACAAATCATTGGGAATCCGAAGATGATTTCCTTGGAGTAGAAGTTACAACGAGAGAAGAACTCAGAGTTACACAACAGGGAAATGAAAATTGTAATATCCTATCATGGAATGGAGATTGTAACAAAGCAAAAATTACTCACCTAGTGAACTTCACCGTTGATTGGATGGAAAATTCTACCAATTATGACAACGACACCCTCAATATGTCGGTATCTTATTCCGGCACTCATTGGAAATCTAGAGGGACTGCTGGCTGGGAGAAACTAGAAGCAAACACCCTCACAATCACTCAATTCTCTGGAGGCGGAGAAAATAATTTTCTTGAGCACGAGATAAATGAAGTAATACTGACAAGAAGGGTAGGTGATTTCCCTGAAAATGTCAAAATCGGAGAGTCTTGGGATATAGAGAAAACAATCGAAATCACTGGTGTTGAAAGGACTCGGGAAAATCTCGGAGTTTGGGATGAAAATGAATACAACCATTCTACCACATCACAGGTCTTGAACCAAGTAATTGGGGAGAGAGTAATCCGATATGGCGTTGCCAATGAAAAGAGTCATGATACACTAGCAGTGGAGCGTATAGACTTAGGAAGCAACATCACTACAATAGACTGTTTCATAGTTGATGGATTCTTAGCACATACTGAGACATGGAATAATGGAACTCTTGAATTATCAGCTACTTTATCTGAATTCAGATATTATGTTAATGAACCACATGAAATCACATCATATTCTAATTGGCTATTTCCCACTGTGTTTGTATGTCTCTTGCTAATTGTAGTGCTGGGTGTTGGAGCAACATGGTTTGGCTTGAGTTCTGTTCCAAAGACGAGAATTGAAAATGAAGATGATGATGAAAATTAGAACCTTACTGATTCACCAAAGTGATTAGACTGTAATGCCATAATAATACTAGCTTCGGACGCCAGATGATTAGCCTCAAGCCTCAACAAACCCCCAATTGCACTCCCTTCCAAAGTGATTGTTGTTGAACCAACAGTTTGATCCGAATGAAGATAGGCAACTACCCCATGAGTCCCCCAATCTTGAGCAGTAGGGGTGTTATCCATTGAATTCCCCACCATGATTCGCAATTCTGCAGAACCATTTTCATCCGTAACGAAGGAAATTCGTTGGATTCCTCTAAGGTAGAGATATCCCGATTTATTTACAACTGGTTGGCCATTGGAATCTGTTATATTTACCCATGAATCGATTTCACTATTCAATGGAGTTGAATTGTTTGATATATCTATTGAAATAGACATTACTTGATTTGCTGGCTGATAATCAACAAGCACCAGTGAAGCATTAACCCCATCTAGGGCTATGTCATCAGTCCAACGAACTGCATATTGCCCCACAGCAGGGCACCACCAACGCCACTCCTCTACTTCACCTTCTTCATCCAACATCCAAATCAATGTGCTGTCTTCACAACCAGAAAACCCAACTTCACCTGTGGCATTGATTAGGAAAGACCACTCCTGATCGTAGTATTCAGGTTCTGTTGGAATGTCAATTGTAATCAGATCACTAGTCCCAATTTTCGTGAAGGTTTTTGTAAGATTTGTCACCAAATTCCAAGATTCATTTTCTGATAAAGGAAAATCATAGTATTCTAGAGGGGGAGTATATTGTCCAGATTCGATATAATTAGCAACTTCAACCGTTTGTCCCAATCCTAGAATTTCTGCAGTTACCTCCATAATCAAATGCTTGTCGTATTTTACCAATGCCAAATCTCCAACACGCAAATATTCAGTGTTTACATATGAAGACGTTAGAACACCGTCAATCGTTAAAATAGAACCATCATTCAATGGATTGGGCACAGGGAAATCATATCCATTACCAACAACCAATGCTGATGTTTGAGTCCGGTATACTGGCGTAATCTCTCCTGAAACATCAATTTCCTCAACACCGAGAATCACTAGGGTTGCAGTCCCTAATAATAAATCCAAAAATGCACCCTGAAGGTTTGAATCTCTATCAACTAATTCCTGAGCGTCTAGGGTAGCACTATATGTCCAAGTATCACCAACATTCCAAACTGGAGAAAATGCCGTCCAATTAGTTATGTTTTCTTCCAAGGTCTGATTACTTGAACTATTGTTCCCTGATTCTTGGTTACTTGAATCCCCATCACTTTGAATAAATTGAATTATTGATTCATTTCCTAATCCAATAGTGGTTGATGACATCACAGAAAATAGCAAGATAATGGCGATTAATATCGCAGATGTTACTGTCTTACATGCCTCGGCCATGAACATGTCAAACGGTTCAAGTTGATGAAATGAATGTAATAAATTGTATAGATAAAACGTAGTTTTCTTGCCCAACCTTCAAGCGGGCAACCCTCCTGAGCAGTAGCATGGCTAAATTGTGGGCTATGTTCATTCTTAGTGTTCTGCTTGTAAGTGTAATGAATTTCTACGCGGTTGTTAGAGAGCCAGATGTCGTTGAAATATCTGATTTACATTTACATATACGTGAAAATGTGAAAATTAGAGGGGATTTGATTTCATATGTCCATGACCCATATGATAGTGGCTCTGATCAAATCGATTTGCTAATTGAAGATGGATTCAATGTCAGTGAAGTGAAATGGGTTGAAACCTCGCCTTTCTTACCCCCTATTGGAACTCTGATTGAGGTTATTGGCCAAGTTACTGAATGGAATGGGCGAATTTTTCTCAACTCAAAGGGCGCTGGAGCGGTACAATGGGACAAAGATTGGGTTCCTAAAGTGCATAATGTGAATTTGACTGGAGTATCTCATGACCCTGCTGCATTTGATGGCGATTTAATCACTTTAGTCGGGTATTCAGGTGATGTTCTTGAAGGAAATGTGACACGCCAAATTTCTAGTTTAATGGATCACCCATCCTACAGTAGTGCGGACCACATCGTTTCTATGGCTATTGAAGGAAGATTGAATCAAAGTTTTGAGTCTGGCTCAAAGATTATGGTCACTGGATGGGTTCGTTGGTCAGAACGTGATTTCCGTTGGCAACTACAGACCCATGCCACACAGATTGAAATTCTACATGCAGCTGGAGCAAAGAGATTGTCTTGGAGTGCGGACTCAACTACATGGTCATATGATATTGGAAGTTTAGTTACGATAGAAGGAACCGCCAATAATGACAGTGGCGAATGGTGGATAATGGGGCCTGGTGATGGAAACAAACTCTGCCTATTACCAAATGAAGGTGATGCCGATGGAGATGTCAAGGATTTCAATGGGCGGCTAGTATGGGAGGAAGACCGTATTCAGTTATGTCTTGACCATGGCCAATCTACGTCAATAATCAACCCTACAGGAGATTCTGGTGGGCCAACAACACCACTTTCAGATTTAGTTAGAGACCCCAACGCATATCGTAACCAAACCTTGGATCTTGTTGGTTGGATTGACAGCCCAATTTCACCAGACTATGACAAAGGTTACTTGGCAGATGGCCCAGACTATTTTACTAGGTCAACCAAATTAAGAATTAAATTAGAAGGTGCAAGGGCTAATTGGATAGAAGCAGGGACGAAAGTAAACGTTTCCGCCACGCTGATTTGGGATACCGTTGACGCTAGGCTACTTCTGCAGGTACACAGCATCTCAATTTGGCAAGATGAACCTGTGCCAATAGTAACTCTATCCTGGATTGAAGGGTTTGATGACTGGCAATGGGATATTAACAAATTAGTAAAAATAAATGGAATAGTTAGCGAAGAAAACGGTACTTTATGGATTAATCGTGAAGGAACTCAATTAGGAGAAAGGCTTTGTTTGCTAGGGGACGGGACTGAAATAAATACACAAAATGCCAACGGAGAATCCCCTCTTGACTGGTCTGGCCGCCTTTCTACTTCAGAAAATGTAATTGAAAGAGAAGTACAACTATGCTTGGATCGCAGATAACTCAAATTGTTGAGGTGAAAATATGGAACTTTGGATGATTGATTGGATATGGCTGCTAGGGTCATTTTTCATCGGTGTCTTCTTCGGTTGTATGACTGGTTTGATCCCAGGTTTCCACGTAAACAATGTAGCTATGATTGCAGTTAGCCTGGCCCCATTGGCAATCGGACTTGGAATTCCCCTTTCTTCTGTCGCCGCTATCATCGTTTCAATGGGGACAGTGCACACCTTCCTAAATTACATCCCTGGTGCTTTGTTAGGAGCTCCTGACGGGGATACTGCGCTTGCACTTTTACCTGGCCACAGAATGTTGCTTGCCGGTAAAGCAACTCAGGGTGTTGCCTATTCTGCACGCGGTTCGCAACTGGGATTACTTCTGTCAATACCTCTACTAATATTTGCTAGATTTTTATTTGGTACAAATCCAGGACTTGGGTTCTATGAGGAAAGTAGAGAAATGCTACCTTGGTTGTTACTTGGAATCTCTTCATTTCTAATTTTAACAGAAACAACTAGATTGCCTTGGCCAAAATGGATGCAAAATATGAGTAAAAACTGGAAAATCAACTTGTTTGGAAAGGAGCGAGATTTTAGTTTTTCAGATAGTTCAAACACTGCGGGAGTCATTGCTGCAGGCAGTTTTTTCTTACTAAGTGGTTTTTATGGTTGGGCTGTTTTTGAGTTGCCCGCAAAATCACCTGTTGGCCTACCAGGGGGAGCATCCGGCGGAACTATGCTAATGCCAGGTCTTGCAGGACTGTTTGGAATTGCTAATTTGATTGATATTTATGTTACTACTACAGAAATGCCAGAACAAGAGGAGACTTGGGAATTACCCCCTGCTGGCCCATTAATCATACCATGCTTCCTATCATCATGTTGTGCCGCAGTTATGGCAATCCTACCAGGGATGACTGCTGCTCAGGCAACTGTTGTTGTAATGACTGTAAGAAACTTCTTTGGAAAATTAAGAGATCCAGATTACATACCCGCTGATTTTGAATTTGGCCCAGGACAAGCAGATCATCCTGCAGTACAAGCCATGGCTAGAAGGAAGTTAGAAGGTGAAAAGGATGCTATTGACGAAGGGCCAATGGAAAGTCAAGAACAAAACACACTACTTTCAGATGAGTCAGCAGCAATGGCAGTTGGTGGAGCACCTCTTTCAAGTGAAGACTTAGCCTTATTAGAAGAGGCGAGAAGTGAAAGGGCTATTTCCCCTGATTTAGATTTAGAAATGCAAACCAATGAACAGGATTTGGAAGTCATAGCAATTCTATCTGCCACAAATACAGCAGTTACTGTAATGGTTCTAGCCTTCCTTTATCTCGTTGGAAGGCCCCGCTCAGGAGCGGCTCTTGCACTCAATATGATGTATCCAATCGATCCATGGTCTGCCGTAGAACCTCCACCAGATTTCATTAAATTGATTGCAGTCACTGTAGCCGCAGGATTGATCTCTGTTCCAATAATGATGAAAGTTGGTCGTGCTATGTTGAAACTGCATGAACTAATTCCACTTCGCACCCTAGTAATGAGCGTGCTCATTTTCATTGCTATGCTATCTTGGATGACGACAGGTTGGATTGGAATGGGTGTTCTAATCACTGGTACGGTGCTGGGTCTAATGCCGCCTAGAATAGGAATAAGACGAAGTCACGGAATGGGAATAATTCTAGTCCCGATTATGATTTACACCTTTGCAGCAAGATTAGATACTTTTGGATTTACTTGATTTCGTTTATCAATCAATCATGCGAAGGTGATAATTGTAATAGCCTATAACGAGGTCGTAGACCTCGAGTCGAGTGATGTACATGAGCCGCAAAATTTTGTTTTCGATAATTATTCTACTGTTATTACTGCTAAGCCCACAATTGGCTATGCTTGAGCCAGCCGATGAAAAATCCAGTGCTGGGGCAAAGAGCACTGCTTGTTCTGGAGACATATGCTTGTCAGAACTATTTGTAAACGCAGTCGGCCCTGAAACAGATGCGGTTGGCCCTAGCGACTGGACGACTGGCGAATGGGTAGAAATCCACAATTCAGGCACTTCTTCGGTTGATATGACTGGCTGGTATCTAAGAGATCATTACGGAAATTCAAATAGACAAATAGACATCTCAATCTCTTCATCTCCTGTAACCGTTGTTTGGCCACAAAATGCCCAAAATTTGCTATTAGCTGCTGGAGATTATATGGTGGTTGCTAGAAATGGTGATGGAGGAAGTTGCGGATTTTGCATGACTAATGGCCAAGGGGTTGTCGAGTTACATAACTCAGTAGGAAGTAAGGTTCACGAGGCAACATGGAGTACTTCTGTATCCCAAGGAGATTCGCTAATTGAGGGTTCTTCCGCGACAACTGATTGGCAGCCGTCTAGTAGCATCACTCCGGGTCAGGCAAATAACGGAGGAGGGAGCGGTAACACTGGACCCACTTGGAATACCAGTGATTTACGAGTTTCAGAAGTTTTGGCTGATGCCTGGCCTAGTTCCGATAATGACACATTCCCTGGTGGTGAATGGGTAGAAATAGAAAATACAGGAATTAGCACCATCAATTTGTCTGGTTGGACTATTCAAGACAACGTTGGAAACACATTGAACCTCAATGCCACACACCTTGTTGATTATGCAACATCAGATTCCATCGGCCCAGGGGAATTCCGGATAGTAGCCACTAACGGAATGAAATCGTATGGTGTTTTCAATAATGGAGGAGATTCAGCATATTTGATTAATCCAGCAGGAGAATATGTATCTGCTGCTAATTATTCAAACAATGGAGAGATTGGGCACTCTTTCGTATCACCCCCTATAGGGACGGGATACTGGACAACCTCACTTTTCCCGACACCTGGCCAAACCAATGCAGTGAATGTGAATGGAAGTAGCCCATTGAGGCTCAATGAAGTCATGGTGAATGCAACTAACAGTGGTGGATTATATCCAGAAGGGGAATGGATTGAACTATCCCACAGAGGAACCAATCCATCAATTGATGCCACAGGATGGAAAATAGTCACTGGAACAGGCCAAACATTGCTACTCGAATCAAGTGGCTCATCACATATTGTTGATCGAGACATTGGGGCTGGAAATGTAATTGATGCTGGTTCATATGTTGTCATCCCTGCTTCAAATAACGCTGAGATGTTTATCAACGGAGATACACTTTCACTTTTAGATAACAATGGAGAAATTGTTGATTCAGTAAGTTGGAGTTCAAACCCTGGAGAAAATAAGACAGTTATTCCAAGTGATCCTGATCTACCATCTCAGCAACTAACCACTTCTAGTTGGATTACTCCCGCGGGACCAAATCCCAATCAAATTAGTAGTTCTGTGAATGAAAGTGCTGAATTGCGCATTTCAGAGATAATGCCCGACCCCATCGGCTCAGATAGTAATCTCTATCCTGAGGGGGAATGGGTAGAAATTGTGAATGTGGGTAATAATACCACTTCTTTCCAAGGTTGGAAGCTTCGTGCTGAAGGGGGTGGTACTACGACCCTCAATTCCCAATCAATTCCTGGAATTGATGAAAGTGACCCCGCGTCATGGGAACTGGAATCTGGAGAATATCTTACAGTTTGGAAAAATGGTAGTGGAATGACTATGCGAAACAGTGGATCAGTAATTTCGCTTGTGAACCCAAATGGGGAATTGACACAGACTATCACATATACCCTTACGCCAGAGAATGGAACTCTTGTCGAGGGATTTGAAGCGGAGGGAAGTTGGGTACCCTCTCCATACCCCACCCCTGGGATAGAAAACCCAGATTTCGAGGACCCATACAATGGTTCTACAGAACTTGTAGTTAGTGAGGTAATGCCACAATGCACTGCAGGAGATATTGGGATTGAAGGTGATTGGGTGGAGATTCATAACCCAACAAATTCAGCAATCAATATCTCAAGATGGATAATTGCAAGTCGTGACCAAACCGGAAGTCTTGACAAGTTATTTGTTATTGTAGATACATATCTACACCACTATTCTGCAGGAGTAGAATACCAACCTAGTGATTGGTGGAATCTAGGTGCTGACGAATTTGCAGTAGTTATTCCTGAAAATAATGCACTACTAAGCAATTTCAATGAAGTCTTAGAATTGAGAGATCCTAATGGAGATATCAGGCAGGAGATTAGTTGGTCTAGTTCAGAAAACTGTAGGAGTTTGGAAGGAGATGCTGGCGCATGGAATGAACCTTGGCTGAACACAATGTGGCCAACACCCGGCGAAGAAAATCCAGCGCCCACACCTTGGAATGCCGATGACCCCGTATGGTTCACTCGAATTATGCCGGGCCAGGTTCATAATCGGGATAATGAATTCCTAGAGATAACAAATATGGGAAATAGTATTGTTAATCTTGGAGGCTGGCAATTAGTCAGAACGAAAAGTGATGGAACAACCAATTCTGCAGTATTTAGTACTCTTATTTTACAGCCGGGCGAAGCTGTAGTTCTATCTCAGAATGCTGCGAACCTTTCGGAAGATGGAGGGATTAACGCAATTGACATGGATGAAGTTATGGATTATACACTTTGGATGTATGACTCGGGTGCATCAATGCAGTTGGTTTCCCCTGATGGAATCGTCGCTGATACTGTAGCATATGGCTCCACAACTACAAACGTAACTGGGTGGAATGGGCCCGCAGTTTCAACCCCTCCAGCGAATTTCCAAGGACTCATCTTCATGAGGGGTGACGGATGTAACGAAATGAATGATACTAACACTAGTGCTGATTGGGAGATAAAGTGGATTCGCCTAGGTGCAAGTTTATTCTGTGATTCCGGAGTATTTTCGACTACTGGTTCTCTAGAGCCAATGGCATCCCCTGATGGTAGCCTATACCAATTCATGGAGTGGTTGGATGGGACAACTAATGATTTGCACATTCATGCTTACGAACTCATGAGTGAAGATATTGTTGCAAAATTGGTCCAATTATCTCAAGCAGACATCAACATCACTGTAATTATTGAAGAAGACCCTGTGGAAGAAAGCGAAGATTTGGTTAAAGTTCGAGGCATGGCCTATGAGATGCACACCGCAGGTATTACCGTCTATTGGATGGGGACTCCACGTGGCGAAAATGCACCCCCTGCACCATATCAGTACATACACAGCAAGGTTGCTGTAAAGGACGATAATTCTGTATGGATAGGTTCAGGAAATGTGAAGTCATCGACTTTCCCGCCATCCAATTGGTCTTCTAACCGTGATTGGGGTCTAATAATAAATTCTGAAGATGTGGCACAATTATTCCTTACTAGAATGATTTGGGACGAAAATTCAAGCCACAAACATCTAATTTCTTACGACCCAGATGATTCGGAAACTGGTAAGCCAATTGGTTGGACATCCTACGGCCCTACGGGCCTCGATCCAATCCCACCAGAAACACCAATCATACCGATTACAGGGGATTTTTCCGGCCAGGTATTCACTTGCCCTGACGATTGCATGAATGGCATCATTGGGCTACTTGACTCCGCAGACACAAGCATTGAGCTTTCATTGCAAGGTTTTGACATGGGTTGGCACTGGGGATTTGGTGATGAAAATCCACTAATACCAGCTATTGAGAGAGCACTACAGCGTGGAGTTGCTGTAAGATTACTAATCAACGGATATTATGTCACATATGACAATGATATCAGGGAGACGGTGAATCACTTCAACAACCAATGGAATAGGACTGACGGATACGATGCTACTGCAATTCTAATGTCACCGGCTGAAAGAATCGTAAAACTTCACAATAAAGGAGTAATCGTCGATGGGGAGTCTGTGCTAATTTCATCCATAAATTGGAACTCTAATGCGATTCTAAGAAATAGGGAAATGGGGGTTGTAATCCATAATACAGAACTTGCACAATGGTATCTAAACTCATTTGAAGAGGACTGGAATCGTATTGATGATTTTACCGATACAGATGGCGATAATATGCCAGATTCATGGGAAATGGCACATGGATTAAACCGGACCTCATCTATTGTCCCTGGTAGTCCCATACCCGAACAATCTCACGATTTTGATGGGGACGGACTTGACAATCTCAAAGAAATGAATGTAACTTCAGACCCTCATAATCCAGATACTGATGGTGATTGCCTGAATGATCTTGATGAATTGATGTTCGCAACTTTGGCTGGGATTTCTTCTAGCGATGCCATACATTTCACTGATGCAGATAATGATGGGGTTCCTGATGGAGAGGAAACTGAGTGTGGAGCGAGCCTTGTAGGAAATGGCGAAAATGGAGAAGATGAAAATGAAGAAACATCTGTAGGTCCAAAAATCCCTGAGGCCGATGACCCTCTAGATTCGACTGCTGCTAGAGTTCTCTTGGGGATTGTTGGATTGGCAATGATTGCGCTGGTTTTTGCATTAGTAGCAGTTTTACTTAGTGGAAGGGAACATGCCAAGGGCGTAGTTACAGATGAATTACTAGAAATTAGCGAGTCAAGTCAAGATGAAGAATTTGATTCAATAAGTTCAGAGACAGAGAGTGAAACTAGTGAACCAATATTAGAGCAGCCATCATCTGATGAGCCGCAAATAATCTCTAGCAGAGACAATGCCGTCGGGCGCCATGATGGAGTTCATGGCGCACCGCTACTCGATGGCGCTCAATTCGGTGAATGGACTCCACAACAGGTCCAGGATGCCCTTAACGCCGGCTGGACTGCTGAGCAACTCCGCGATTATTACAAAGGTAAAGAAGAGTAGTTGATTGAAGAGGGAGATCTCCAAGGAGATAGGAACCATGAATTCCAATATCCAAAGAACTGTGGATGGTGTTGTCGATGGTTCTCTATCAGACAAAGAAGTTGAAGACTGGCTTAGAGATGTATTTGAAAACGGACTCACGGAAGAAGAAACTGTGGAACTAACTCATGCAATGACTCATTCAGGTGTGGTCCTAGAGTGGCCCGATGAATGGCATCACCTAGTTGTTGACAAACATAGCACTGGTGGTGTGGGAGACAAAGTTTCACTCCCCCTTGCTGCTGCAGTTGCAGCGTGTGGAGGGAAAGTACCTATGATTTCTGGACGGGGGTTGGGGCATACTGGCGGTACTTTAGACAAATTAGAGTCGATTCCAGGCTACTTGGTCCCTCGTACTGATGAAGAATTGCGTTCTCAAATTGAAGAAGTGGGTTGTGCAATTGTTGGTCAGACTGGAGATATTGCCCCTGCAGATAAGAGGATGTATGCTATTAGAGATGTTACTGGACTAATTGCATCAGTTCCTCTAGTAACAGGTTCAATTCTCTCAAAGAAGGCTGCTGCAGGACTTTCCGCATTGGTGATGGACGTAAAGGTTGGGAGAGCGGCTTTCATGAAAAATGAGGATGATGCCCGCGAGTTAGCGAAAAGTATGAGCATGACAGGACAAGGCTTGGGAATGAAAACATCGGTCACTCTGACGGAAATGAATACACCGATTGGATTCGCAATAGGTAATTCACTCGAAGTCTTGGAGTCCATAGAGACTCTGCGAGGTAATGGGCCTTCCGATTTAGAAGAACTGGTTTGTGTTCAGGGTGGTATAATGTTGGCTGCGGCCGGACTCGCTGAAGATAACAAGGGAGGTGCTATGGCCATTTACGATTCACTTCATGATGGGACTGCGCTATCAAAATTTGAATTAATGTGTATTTCTCAGGGAGTTGATGCTGATGTATT
The DNA here is from genome assembly GCA_964401115.1 of uncultured Candidatus Poseidoniales archaeon. GTDB lineage: Archaea > Thermoplasmatota > Poseidoniia > Poseidoniales > Thalassarchaeaceae > MGIIb-Q1. The sequence continues at coordinate 19,792 of CAYNXD010000089.1, forward strand.
TGATAGCGAACATTCGCTATTACAAGCTCTAGGACTACTAGATACTAATCTGAATACTACAGAAGTTTTTGTAACAGGTTCAGGATACATTTCAGACATAGATGCTCTAGAACTTGCAATGGTTTCATCTGAACTTGGCGCTGGAAGAAAAAATATTGATGATGTGATTGATATGCAGGTTGGATTAATTTTAGATGCCCATGTTGGTTCCAATGTAGAAAACGGTGATTGCTGGGCGACCATATATCATAGAGGAATTCTTAGCGAAGAACATCTAGATAGAATAAAAAATAGTCTAACTATTTCTGAAAAAATTGTAGAATCTAAAAGTCGAATAATAGATATTATCTGATTAAGGATATGCTGGACCTGGTTCAAAACAGTAGCAAACAGTTTGGTGCTGACTTTTCAGTTCTCGGACATCTCTCTTGACCGACCCCGGTTCCTCTCCTTTTAGTAATACACGCGCATAGAGAGAAGCGACATCCTGCATCTGATCCACTCCCATCCCAACTCTAGTCAATTCTTGCACACCTAACCTCAAACCAGAGGGGTTCATGGCCTTTGTATCTCCGGGAAGCATGTTCATGTTTGTGATAATGCCAGCATCTTCCAATAATTTAGCAGCCTTGGCCCCTGCCCCAGAATCCTGCTCACCATGTCTAGTCAATATCTGATGGCTGGCAGTGTAGCCTCTCTCTTCAGCCAAAACATCGAAGCCTTCTGCAGCCATAGCATCACCAAAAGCCCTAGCATTCGATACTATATCGGCTGCGTATTGAGCACCGAATTCTGCAAATTCAGCTAAAGCAACTACTTTGCCAGCAACATGGTGTAAGTGGTAAGAAGAATTTGTGCCAGGAAAAATAGCAGAATTAAGACGCCGATGGAATTTTTCATCGCTAGAATCTGAAATTAGAAATCCACCCTGGGGGCCAGGGAATGTCTTGTGTGATGAACCGGTCATCACATCAGCACCTTCACGCAGTGGGTCTTGGAATTGGCCACCCGCTATTAGGCCTAGAACGTGAGCACCATCGTACATCACCTTAGCACCAACCTCATGGGCAGCATCAGCCATTTCTTCTAGGGGAGTAGGGAAAAGAAAGACTGATTGGCCGACCAAAGCCAATTTTGGCTCAATCTCTCTAATCAATGCACATGCAGCATCCACATCGGGCTCCATCCTTGATTCATCCCAGGGATAGGTATGTAGATCCAAACCCCTCAATCCCACAGCACCCATCCTAGCGTGAGAGATATGGCCACCGTCTGCAGTTGAGACCGCTGTTATTTGGTCACCGGGATTAGCTAGGGCCTTTAGTGCAGCGATATTCGAAACAGTTCCAGATGTAGATTGAATATTAGCGAAGCGTGAATTAAACACCTGCTTCGCTAGTTTAATTCCTAGAGATTCTATGTCGTCAAAGTCGTCGCAACCTTGGTAGTAACGCTTCCCTGGCAAACCCTCTGCATATCTACCATGAAGATCTGAATTTATGGCCTTCCTCACCATAGGAGAGATGATGTTCTCACTGGCAATCATAGGTAGGCCAAGACCATAGTGATGGCCACTTGCAACCGTTGCTGAAAGAACAGATTGAGCGTGAGCCTTGTTGATATCCGACCCCATACCTATCTTCGCAACCGAGTCCGCTCATCAACTTCACGCATTATGAAAAATCGATTGAAACGTTAAACCACCTTAAGGGGATTTGTATTTTCTCTCTTTCAAGTCATTCTGATATCTGTTGCCGAATTCACTACCGTGTTCAGAAATCCACTCAGAAAATTTGAGTACCCCTCTTGGCTCTTCGTCAGATGCCATCAAACCTCTTTTCAAACCCTTGATCTCTGCCCTAGTGATTACCAAATCTTGAAGAAATAAACCAAGTAACTTACCAAAAATCCAACCAAAGATAGACGGCATTGGAATAATTAGCCTACGCAAACCCATAGATTTCGCCATCAAACCAATATAATCCTTGTATCTGAATTTTTCTGGCCCCGTAACATCAATCGTCACATTCTTTCGTAAATTTCCTTGTTCAACTGCCACCCTAGCAACATCCTTGACATGAACTGGTTGGATTGGATAATTACCCATCCCAAATACCCCAAACACAGGGAATTTTCTAAGCATCCATGCTATGTTATTGATTAACACATTCCTACCTCCGCCGAACAAAACAGTAGGTCTTAGAATAGCGTATGAATGATTAGATTCGTGAAGAATCTCTTCTACTGCAACCTTACCTCGGAAGTAAGTCCAATCCGGGGCTTTGTGAGGATGTGCGACTGATAAGTGGACTATTCTTTCTACACCTGCTTCGGCTGCAGCAACAAACATCCGCCTACTATTTTCTACAGCAATACCATGTTCAAAATTTCTCCTAGGATGATTGTAACGAACCCAATATGTATTGTATAGAACCTTAGCACCACGTAATGAGTCAACAAGTGAGTCGTGATCATCAAAATCAAGAGAGTGAACCTCTACCTCGCCATTGAAAGGGTCATCCCTTCCAATTGCATTTGTCAGAGTCCGGACTTGGTGGCCCTCCTCAAGAAGTCTATGTGCAATCCAACGACCTGAATAACCGAATGCACCGGTTACTATGTGGAGCTCTCTGGCCATGGTTATCGGCTAATACCATCTGATAAAATTGTAATCAGTTCCCAGGCTCCCAAGCTTCACCATTCCAGCGAAGTAGAACCCCGTCTGGTTGGCGGTGCCATGTGACTCCATTTTCGTCGACCCACTGCTCAGGTTCAGATGTAATTTCTTGTGCTAGGGAAGATTCGTCCGACTCTGTTTGGAACCCTAATTCTGTTGCTGCATGAGTGGGCATTGCCATCTCAGTTAAGGAGACCGAAGGTTGCATTGTCAAACCACCAGAGAATTGATCATCTTCTCGATTCCCCTTCATCCTTAGAACAATTAATGCCCCTGCAACTATTGAAAATAGTACAAACATTGACACTATTGCAACTACAATACTAGAAAATCCTCCTTCATCCTCAACATCAGAAGCAGTCTGCTTGTTAGCGTCTTGCGGGAAAGCGTCATTCAAGTCTGAAACACCATCGTTATCAGAATCTATGCAACCATTTCTATCAGTGTATGATGTTCCACTCTCATTAGGACAATCATCTTCTGAATCCATGAATCCATCACCATCACTATCCCATTCAGATTCTGAGCAACCCATATTGTTTGCAGATTCATTAGATGGGGTTGATTGACATTGATCAATAGAGTCGTTAATTCCATCTCCATCAGAGTCTAGTTGAGAATCTGCGCAACCGTTTTCATCTACATTCAAATCACTATCAGTATCTGAACAATCATCATCGGCATCATTTACACCGTCGCCATCAGTGTCCCTTTGCGATGCAGAACAACCGTCTGTATTCACTTGCTCACCAGAAACAGTGTTCGGACATACATCAAAGAAATCCTTTACACTGTCACCATCAGTATCTCGTTGATGGTCAGAACAACCATTATTGTCAATTGTCAAGAAATCAACGGTATTAGGACATTGATCAGAATTATCTTTCACTCCATCACTATCACTGTCATCTAGACAACCATCTTGATTATCGTCAAAACCAGTAGCATTCTCATAAGGACAGGCATCGATATTATCCTTGATGTTGTCACCATCAGTATCATCAATACAGCCATCACCATCATTATCGAATCCAGTAGCATTCACAAATCGACAAACATCCAAATTATCAGGTATCAAATCTCCATCTGTATCATCAATACAACCATCCATATCATTGTCAAAACCACTTGCATCAGTAGATGGACATTGATCAACGTTATCCTAGACAAAATCTCCATCACTATCATCGATACAACCATCGTGGTCTGAATCGAAGCCAGTAGAATCCTCATTTACACAATAATCATCAGGATCGAGATGACCATCACCATCAGTATCATCAATACAACCATCTCCATCATCATCCCATCCACTGGCGTTGATGAAAAGACAATCATCATCAGCATCTACCACTCCATCCCCATCACTATCTCTTTCTGATGCTGAACAACCAGTCGAGTCTACATTTTCACCAGCAGGGGTGTCTGGGCACTGATCAGGATTATTTCCTTGAGGATTGTCTCCATATCCATCCCCATCTCTATCTGCCCATTGTGTTGGATCTGTCGGGAAGGCATCGGCATTATTTCCGGTTGGATTATCACCATATCCGTCTCCATCGCCATCTGAGTGTTGAGTTTCATCTGAAGGGAAAGCATCTGGATTGGTACCGTTTGGATTATCTCCGTATCCATCACCATCCGCGTCAGACCATTGCGAGCCATCTGTTGGGAAAGCATCTGGATTATTACCAGTTGGATTATCACCATATCCATCACCATCTCAATCATACCACTGAGTCCCATCAAGAGGGAAAGCATCTGGGTTATTTCCGATTGGATTATCACCAAATACATCAACATCAAAATCATAACATTGAGTG
>CAYNXD010000090.1:0-9320 GCA_964401115.1 uncultured Candidatus Poseidoniales archaeon
TGATAATACTAGACAATTTACCACTTCATAAGGCGTAAATTGCATTATTTCTCTAAAAAGTGAAGAGGCCGTAGGCCTATTCACCCTTGGGTAAACTTCATCATAATCTTAGTGTGAGGGGATTTGAGGTGAAGATGTGAGACAGGCAAGATTTGCGCCCCTCGCCGGTGTGTTAATTCTTGCACTAATGTTCTCTATTCAGGCCTCATTTGCCACCCCTATTATCGATGAAAATTATGGTGATTCTGATGTCGATATTGGCGAAGAAGAAATTATAATTTCACAAACAAGCGGCAGAGGAAATTCAGACCTAATTATTTACTCAGTTTCTGCATGTTGGACCTCATCTGAAGCTGGAGAAAGCGAATATGTTAGTGTTAGGCTGAAGAACCAAGGTACTGATTCATCCGGCTCTTTCTATTGGGGAATTTATCTCTCAACAGATACTACAATAACAACCAACGACATAGAACTTGATACTTGGTACAAGTCATCTATGTCTGCAGGTTCCACTTCTTCTACAATGTCCAAGAGTGTTCAAATTCCAACAACAATCACGGGAGGGCGATACTATGTTGGCGCTCTTGTTGATGTCAACTCACAGGTTAGCGAATCCAACGAAAACAACAACGATGACTACGATAGTGGAAGGGTTACTATTGATGAATTGGCAGATCTTGAAGGCCGTAGTTGCAGTGCTCCAACAACAGGAGTGGTGGGTGATTATCTAGATTCATCTATTACTATTCAAATTGAGAATGACCCGGGGGGAAATTACGTTGCCAACTCTGGTTCATTCTATTGGGCAATGTATCTTAGCACTGACAGCACTATTACCAGCAATGATGAGCAGGTGGGGTATGACCAATCAGAATCGAGTATCTATGGTGGAAGTTACAGTAGTGACACAATGGGCACCAGCAATCGAATTCCCAGTTCAATGAGTGCAGGGACATACTACTGGGGATTCCTAATAGATGTAAGAACTGATGTTGATGAACAGAGCGAAACGAACAACGCATACACTTGTAGTAATCAAATTACAATCCAAGATGATTTGCCAGACATAGTAGCTGACGATATCGACACCTCCTCATCTTCAGCAGTGATGGGTGATACCATCACGGTGAATTACCGGATTGACAATGATGGCACAGACTATACTGGTTCTTTCTATTGGGAACTCTATCTTTCGACTGATAGAACAATCACAACCAGCGACATCTATGTTGATGAATTCTCTAGAAATAGCATTTCTCCAGGCTCCTACGCATCTGGTTATCAGTACAGCGTTATGATTCCCACTGGTATTAATCCCGGTTATTACTATCTAGGAATGATTGCAGATAGTAGATCCAGTGTTACTGAACTTGATGAGACGAACAATGTAGTTGCTGATAACTACCGCATAGACATCGAAGAACCCGCTGATTTGTTACCAGATTCCGTCTCTGGTCCAAATTCAGCATATACAGGAGATCAAGTCAGCCTCAGTTGGAGGATAGATAACGATGGTGATGACTCCTCTGGCTCATTCTATTGGAAAGCTTATCTTTCCACGGACCGAACTATTACCAGCAGTGACACACAATTTGGCTCAACTCAATATGAATACAGTATTAATGGTGGTTCTTACAGGTCTGGAACCCTATCAGCAAGTATTCCAAATAGCCTTTCAACTAGGACATATTATTGGGGAATTATAGTTGATACGAGTGATACTGTAACTGAAGGAAATGAAAACAACAATGCGGAAGATGGGAATAGCATTTCGATTACGGTTTCAGAACCTGACCTAAGGGCAGATTCGGTTTCAGTTTATTCGGGAACTCGAACGATTTGCGAGGAAGATTCTGTTACTATCGATCTTGATGTTTCTAATCAAGGAAACGTCAATGCTGGATCTCATTACTATGACATATCGTTCTCCACTACAGGAGCTCAAGGTTCGTGGACAAGTATAGGACAAGGTAGTGGGCCTGGTGGTGTATCGAGTTATACTAGGCAGGTTAGTGGAAATATTCCAGCATCAATGGGTCCTGGAAATTATTTTGCGAAATTATGGGTAGACTACGGGAATATGATTACAGAGAGCAACGAATACAACAATGAAGTCCAAACTTCAACTACCGAACTGACCGTACAAGATTGTACCCCAGAACTACGACCAACAGCACTGAGCGGCCCGAATAATGCACTATCAGGACAAACTATCACAATCTCTTATTCAATAGAAAATACTGGGCTAGGGGAAGCAAATAACTTCCCAGTCGATATTTTCCTATCTTCGGATTCTACAATAACAACTAGTGATACTCATCTTGGAGCCGACTCCATTACCATAGGACCTAGCACTAGTGTCAGCGACACACTGAGCGTTACAGTGCCATCAAATGTCAATGCTGGATGTTGGTATTACGGCATAATTGTAGACACAACAGATGTAATCATTGAACAAAACGAAAATGATAATTCTCTAGCTGCAAATCAAGTATGTATTTTGCAACCTAATCTAAGAATTGTTTCCGTAAGCAGCCCAGGCCCATCTACCTTGGGACAATCAATAGAAATCTCAGTCAGTGTAGAAAATTCAGGAGGAGCAGGTGCTGGTAGGCATCAATTAGGAATTAGTTTTGAAGTGGTGCAACCAAATGGATATGCTGATATTTTCGTTGAAGAAGTTAACATCACTTCACTAGGTGCAAACTCTAATGTCGTGATTACGAGAACTGTTCAACTACCCACCTCCCCTGCAGGGACTTATCGTGTTCTTGCAGTAATTGATTATCTAGGGGTGATTGCTGAATCAGATGAATCAGATAATGATGAAAATGGGGCTTCATTTGAGGTTACTGCACCAACTAACGATCTGATGGCTAAATGGATTACTGGACCTACTTCTGCAGAACCAGGTCAAACTGTTTCTATACAGTGGGAAATCCAGAATCTTGGTGCAGAAGACAAATCTTTCGATATTGATATATTGTTATCTCAGGACAAAAATGCTGACAGTTCAGACAATAAAATTGCAGGCGTATCAATTCTAAACTTGGCAGGGGGCTCCTCTTCAAGTGATCAAATTTCATATCAACTCACAGATTCTGATGATGGAACATGGTGGCTAATTCTTGTTGTAGATTCAACTGACATCCACTCTGAAGACGATGAAGGAAACAACGTTGTATCCTCAGCCAATAAACTGGTAGTTAGTGCGGATGCACCTGAACCTGTTAGTGAGAATGATGGAGGTTGTGCAGACCCCACCACTGATGGAAACAGCAGTGATGCTGCTGGATCACGTGCCTCAGCTACACAACTTGGATTAGATGTTGAGTCGATGGTAATTCAAGGCTGTCTAATGGATATAGACAACGAAGATTGGTACGCAGTGATGCTTCATGGCGGTAAGAGATTAGGCGTTTCAATTGAGAATGATGGTCATATTGTGGACATTGTCCTGTTCAATGGAACAATGGAAATGGATAATGGATCATTGTCAGCCGAATCTTTGAGACTTGACCTGATTCTGACCAATGAAGATGATATCAACACCTCTAGAATTTACCACATCAAAATTAGCAAGGATGCCATTTCAAGTGGTGGTTCTTATGTCCTCAAGATTGTCACTGTGGATGCAAATGAAATGCCAGATTTAGCACCCCCTGAGAAACCTCTTTTCGAGCCTATGGATGAGTGGTATGGTGGCAATAATGTCGAGGTACAATGGAGCAGTGTCGAAGATAATGGAGATTCGGGATTGTCTCATTATCAAATTAGGTGGGCTGGAGGACTTTGGTCCGATGTAAATACAACTACAACCAACATGAATATCTCGATGCTAAATGATGGGCGCCATTCACTTGAAGTCCGAGCAATCGATAACGCTGGAAATCCATCCTCTGCAAATGCCATGTGGATTCGAGTTGATCGAACTTCACCCATCCTAGATGTTGAACAATTGAGCGCCCAATATGCTGGACCGCCAGTCCTCCAACTAGAGGTTGGAGTAAGTGACGGGGATGGAAGTGGAATCTCTTCTCTAGAATGGTCGTGGAACAATGAAACTTGGCAGGATATGCCAGCCGGAAATACAATAATTTGGTCAAATTGGAGTGAAATTGACCTTTATGTTCGAGCCACAGATAATGTAGGAATGCAAGTAATTGAAAATATCACCATCGACCCTCCAGCTAATCCAAATCTTCCTAGTAGTGATAATTCAGGAACCGATGTAGAAAGTTCCGGAGGGCCTTCGACTATGGGTGTTGCAGCAATAGTTCTGATTGCATTGGTGGTTGCCGCAATGCTAGGTGCTGGAATTTACCTAATCTTTAGGCAAAACTCGGATGGGGAAGATGACGAAGATGAAATCGAAGAGGGAAGTGACGTTACGATTCAGGAACCATTAGCAACCCAAGTTACTCATGTAAATAGCCATCAGGAATTACCTGCAGGGGGAACTTATGATTCTTCAACAGGTACTACTTGGTACGTGTTACCAGATGGAAATAAGTGGTGGATGCAGGAAGACCAATCTTTTGTCCTTTACCAAAGTGAAAACACTTCCGAAGACAAAGGTTGAAAGAAGAAGAGATGGTGAAAAAGAATATGTCAGTTACCCAGTTACTTGAGGCCAGCCAAAACGACTTCGTGATGTTCTCAACCAATGTTTGCCCTTATTGCTACAGAGCTAAGAACATGCTAAATGCCAAGGGACTTTCATACGATGAACATAACGTCAGTGAAGCACCAGATCTCCAAACAGAGGTAGTTACAATGACGGGACATAGAACCGTTCCAGCAATTTGGGATGTTAGAGGAGATGAACCTGTGTTTGTAGGTGGAAGCGATAAATTAGAAATTTATCTAAGACAATAAACAACTTCCAATACCCAACTAACTATTGTCTCTACATGAGACATATCAATCACGTGACCTTTTGGATGACGTATTTTGGTTACTTCCCAACCAGACTCTTCGTACAGTTTTGCACATTCATCCGCTTGTTGCATTGGTAGAATGTGGTCCCTTTCACCATGCATAGAAAGCATATGCATGGGCTTATTTTCAATTAACCTCTCCATCAGCAATAATGACCGGATTGCTTTGCTACCAATTACTACAACACCTACTATTCTATCACTAACTTCAGTTAGCAGTAATTCCTGAGCGATTGCTGCACCCTGACTGAATCCCCCAACAATTAATGGACCATCTTTAGGGATTGAAGACAGAACATGGTCAATAGATAGTTCCACTTGTTGCAATGTCTCAGAATCCAGAGGAGCTTCTGGAGGATCGTCTCTCATCCACCAAGCAAACCCACGCTTAGGATGACTGAAAGGGGCATCAATATCACAAATGTTCCAACCATTAGGACAAATTCTTTCGGCAAATGGTCTAATCATTTCAGATGTGCCAGTCATTCCGTGTAGCATTACTAGATGGCCAGTCATTTGGACCACCTAAAGAGTCCATGAGAATGTAATTCCACCTGCAATAATTATCGAAATCTCTGAGTCGCCACTCTGAGTAATCGTCAACGTATAATCTTGAGAAGGTGCATTAATTTCTCCAAGCTGTCCTTCTTCTGATTCACCTGGTTGCCAAGCTCTTTCAAGGGCACTTACAGAGGTGTGATCTCGTAATGTGAGTGAACCAGTACCTCCACCCATCCTTGCATCAAGATAGTAAATCATCTCATCATATTCTTCACCGCTTGGGTGATCTCCAACAAAGAAGGTGTCACGGATTTCAGCATCCGGCATACCACTATCGTGATCCCAAGAACCTGAATACAAATCGGTTGCTCGAATAAACCAAACATCCCCTTCATAGTTTGTTCCAAAATTTGACAATTGCATGTTCAATTGTTCCACACCTTGAGAATCCATCCAAATTAATGAGCGAAGAAAACCAGCACTTTCATCAAATATATAGGATAATGTTGAGCCATCATCAGTCGATGCAGTGATTACTGCAGTTCGATAACTTGTCACGCCATCACTCTGTACATGGACTTCTAATACATCAGCATCCCATTCAATTGCAAATAATGTGAATTCCCATGAATCGCCCTTTTGAAATGGGAATCGGAAAATCGGTTGAGGGGCGCCATTTTCATACGCACTCAAATTATCATGTGTGATTCTACCAAGAAATGGATTGTGATTGAGGGCCGCATGTCTTCTAGCCTCTACATGGTTGGATATTGCCAAATTGTAAGCGGTTCCTTCTTCAGTGTCATTTTCAGCCACCACAAGTCTTGCAGTATCATCACTAAATTCAGGGGTAGTGAAAGTGTAAAGCCACCAATCACCAATTTCCCATGTGGGGACATTGAAAGGAGCATTTTCGCTATTCGAATCACTATCGCTGCCATCGCCAAAACAACCGGACATAGTAGATGCAAGCATCAAAAAAACGAGAAGTATTGCCGGTTGGAATCGCATCATACTCAACTAAACCGTAACCGCTTCTCTCTCATGAGGTCTCCGCATTGCTGATTTAATTGCAAATTAGAGGCAATCAAAAGAGACCGTTTAGCCAGCCGGAGCCAAGCATTCCTGCGATGACCACGCTAACTATGCTCATCAGTTTAATCAGGATGTTTAGAGATGGACCGCTAGTATCCTTGAAAGGATCGCCGATTGTATCTCCTACAACTGCAGCACCATGTGCTTCATCCCCCTTCTCTGCACCACTAATCTCGCCTTGTTCAATTGCTTTCTTAGCGTTGTCCCAAGCACCACCAGCATTAGCCATGAATAGCGCCATTAGAACACCTGTTGCTGTTGCACCTGCTAGCATCCCACCAAGTGCTGGAGCACCAAGAAGGAATCCAACAATTACTGGACTAGCAATGGCTACAACTCCTGGAGCAACCATCTCACGAAGAGCTGCTTTAGTAGAAATATCTACGCAGGTAGCACTGTCTGGTTCAACACCTTCTTTGCCTTCAAGAAGGCCATCGATTTCCTTGAATTGACGGCGGATTTCCTTAATCATTTCTTCAGCAGCCCTGCCTACAGATTTCATAGTCATAGATGCGACCACAAAGGGAAGAGCACCACCAATCAATAGACCAATAACTACCATTGGCTGTGAAAGAGAAAGGTCTGCAGTGGTTAATCCAGCACTAGACTGGAAGGCAGCGAATAATGCTAGAGCGGTTAGAGCCGCACTGCCAATTGCGAATCCTTTACCGATTGCTGCAGTGGTATTTCCTATTGAGTCAAGACCATCAGTTATGTCACGAACATCTTTTCCAAGACCGGACATCTCTGAAATCCCACCAGCATTGTCTGCAACTGGCCCGTATGCATCTACTGTCATAGTCACACCTACAGTTCCTAGCATCCCCATAGCAGCCATTGCGATTCCGTACAAACCAGCATCTCCACCACCCATTGCTTGATTTGCACCAAAGATTCCAGCAGCCATCAGCAATACTGGATAGAAGACGGACTGCATCCCAACAGCCAAACCTGCGATAGCATTTGTCGCACTGCCAGTCTTGGATGCTTCTCCGATGTAAGGTATTGCTTTGACAGGAATTCCAAACACTGGATCAATTCCTGTGTAGTACTCCGTAACTAGTCCGATAAAGATACCAACTAGAGAGCCTATTGCGACAGCCCAAATTGGAGTTGTTGGTAGTCCAAGATAATCGAGCATGAAATATCCGCCAACTAAGAAAAGAAAAGCTGCAATAAAAGTTGTATTTCGTAGAGCTGCTGCTGCATCCATGTTCTTCATAACAGACATAGAGAATACACCAATTATTGATGCAATATATCCAACAATTGCAAGAACTATTGGAATCATTAGATAATCTGCACCAAGTTGAGTACTTGCAGCTGCGATAACCATGGCTGCAATGATTGAGCCAACAAAGGACTCAAAGATGTCAGCGCCCATACCAGCAACATCGCCAACATTGTCACCAACATTGTCTGCAATTACGCCGGGGTTACGGGGGTCATCCTCAGGAATCCCTGCTTCCACCTTACCAACTAGGTCAGCACCGACATCGGCTGCTTTGGTGTATATCCCACCCCCCACACGTGCGAAGAGAGCGATGCTTGAGGCACCCATTCCGAATCCTGCAATGTTACCTACTGTGAGGAAATCAGTCTCAGTAAAGTAGTACATCAAAGAGATACCAGCTAGACCAAGACCACCTACTGCAAGACCCATCACAGCACCACCATTGTACGACGTCATTAGTGCCTCGGCTTGACCACCATCTGCTGCTGCTTGTGCGGTTCTACCATTTGCAGAAGTTGCGGATTTCATGCCACTAAATCCTGCAGCAACGCTACAAAGAGCACCTATAATGAATGCAATCATTGTGTTCATTCCGAGGTCATCATTGTACGAACCACCTACAAAGAGGAGTGCCGCTACAACAACTATGAAAATCGATAACATTCGATATTCAGCAAACAGGAATGCCATAGCACCATCCTGAATTCTACCAGTAATCTTGGCCACTGTCTCATTCTTAATCTCAATCGAATCTACTTTTTTGTACAACATTGCTGCAATTAGCAAACCCACGATTCCGGCTCCGATACCGATCATTCCTACATCTGTTCCATCCATCATATCACCTGATTGGTTGGCTCGCCGACCTGAGGTCCCCATATAAGCGATATCCACCTATTTTCTCGATTGTTTGCTCTTAGAGAATACGTCATTGGTCCCAATTTATTGTGAAAAGCGATTTTTTACTGCTTCTTCTGCAAAATTTGCAAGAACTTGGGCTCCATCATGATCTCGCTCAAAGGACAACGCTTCTTCAGCACTGATATGCCCTAGTTTTACCGAACGCTCTATTCTTTTGCGAGCAGCTTCGGGATGAAATTGTAAGCCCCAAACAGGAAGTGGCGAGCCATCTTCCCTAAGCACACGAACAGTGGCCAATGAATTATGAGCAGTGGAACCCAAAACAATCACTCTTTCTGGAATTTCCAAAACATGATCTTGATGAGTAAATAGACAAATTGGTGAAGGGAGACCTGAATAAATTTGGTCACTAAGTCCAACCTCATTTAGTTCTAGTTCGACTACAGAATCTGTTCGTTCTGAAGACCTAATTACATCCCCCCCAAGTGCCTTGCAAAGTAATTGGTGACCAAAACAGATTCCTAGGGTTGGCAATTCAAGATTGACTGCACTACGTAGAAGGGCTGCAGTAGAATCCATCCAAGGCTCCCACATCGATACATTGCGGCGGCTTCCTGAACAAATTACTACATCTACTGAATTTTCTGACAACCATTCAGAAATTAGTTGATCGTCTGCGTTTGGAAGAG
>CAYNXD010000091.1:0-13825 GCA_964401115.1 uncultured Candidatus Poseidoniales archaeon
GCAAACCTCTTTTTCTCTTCTGACAACCCACCTTTTTCTAATCGAGAATCAGTAATTATCCCCTTTGAATCAATCATTTTTATATTTTTAATTTCTACACCAAGATGGACCCAATGTTCTGCACACGAAATGGCAGATGCGCCTGCACCAGAAATTACGACTTTAACATTAGAAATTTCCTTTCCTACCAATTCAATGGCGTTCAGCATGGCAGCGCCAGAAATTATTGCAGTTCCATGTTGATCATCATGCATTACGGGGATATCAAGTTCTTCAACGAGTCGCCTTTCGATTTCAAAACATTCAGGAGCCTTGATATCTTCTAAATTTATACCTCCAAATGTGGGCGCAATTCTTTTCACAGTTTCAACAAATTTGTCAACATCAGTTTCATCAATTTCAATATCAAAAACATCGATATCAGCAAATGCCTTGAATAGAAGCCCCTTTCCTTCCATTACAGGTTTGCTAGCTAATGCCCCAATATTGCCTAAACCTAAAACAGCAGTACCGTTAGTAATAACTGCCACGAGATTTCCTTTGGATGTATATCGATATGCGTTATCAGGCCAATTCTCAATTTCAAGGCAAGGATATGCTACGCCAGGAGAATATGCTAAGGACAAATCACGCTGTGTCGCGTGAGGTTTTGTTGGCACAGTCTTCATTTTACCAAACGGTTTTGCCGAGTGATAATCTAATGCATCTTCACGCAATTTTTTGTCTTCCACTGTTGAACCTCTCCAGTTCTGTAATTTACACCGCGCCACTCCTATGATATGTGAGTTGCGCAATCAATAACTGTAATAAATTTCAATTAATCTATAAAATAGATATGAAAAAAACAGCAACCTCCATCAATTCATAGATTGTATACGTAGTATACAGGCCGTCCATGAAGCCATTTCCTTCATAAGTGAAGTGGAGAGCGTTGCGTTCATGGTTCAAGGAACTGTGCGTCTCCGCCCCTTTGTTCTAGTTGGATTGATGTTGCTTTCATCAATCTCCCCTTTAATGCAGTTAGATGCGACCGCTCATAGGAGCAGTATTTCCGAATGGGGTTCTGGTGGATACAACGATACTGGTTGGTTGCGTATAGATGCGGTAGGCGCAGATCCCGCAAGCGGACAATTAGCTGAAGGGGATTTACATTTGGAACTGGCCCCAGGGGCATTAATTGAAAATTTATCTTTTGAAATAAGAGTTAATGGTTCAAATGGAACATGGATTGAACAACCACAACTCTCGTTTGTTGATACCCAAACGTCAATCATGGATTGGAGGGGTCTGGGTGGTTTTGGTCAGCAGAATGATTTGATGGGCTCAGACCCTCATAGTTCAAGATTAACTCCTAATGCAGATGCGGGCGCATCATGGCTTTTACCGGGGGATGCGGAAGTTACTGATTTGGTTGTGGAAGCATTAAGGCCTGCTGATACATATGTTTCTCTTACCCCATTAACCGTGAATGTAAATGCCACAGCAATTCATCCAGTCGATGGTCGCCTTTACATGTTAATTGGTGAAACTTTAATTCAACTTGATGCTAATAACAACCCCCCTGTTATTGAAATGGCTGAAGACATCACAGGGGCTACAACAATGATAGTAGATCAACAAAGAGACCGTTTATTGGTAGCGGTTAATGATAATACAACAAAGTTTCGCGCATGGTCTTTGACTGATTCAAATGAGATACCAGGGCCCATGGCTTTGGATTCAATAATCCCCTCGGGACAATTTGCCACATCTATGCATGTAGATTCCACTGGGATTATTTGGATAGGAACTAACAAAGCAGATTTGATTGCCGTTGGAACATCAGGTGTTCAGATCCCAGTTTTAATGAATCCTAATGGTGGTTCAGCAACAGAAGTTACAGATTTAATTTTTGTATCCGGTGAGATATTACTAGCTACAGATGGAGCAGGTGTAATGCGCTATGATGTCTCTAATAATCAGTGGTTGTCTAGTTGGGATACTCAAAATTCATTGCCTAGTGATAAAATTATCCAACTTGAAGTTGTGAATGGAATTTTAATGATTGCAATGGCCGATGCAGGAATTGTGCGATACAATATAGCGACTAGTTCTTGGTTAGCCACTTGGACTGATGCAAATTGGCTTGATTCTAATAATGTACATGGAATGGAAGTTGGGGGGGAATGGCTACATATTTTAGCAGGGAACTCATTACATTTCTACAACGTCACAATGGGTGCTTTTTCAAGTAGTAAATCATTGCAATCCCTTGGCCTTGTTAGAGGTGGAATGGATTTAGTTGCTTGGCCAAGTAGCGGCGATAGAGGGCCCAATACTGATGTCATACTTGCCAGTGACGGTAGTGGAAGTTTTGCTCAATTAGAACCAGCCACGCCACCAATTCACACTTCAACGATGCTTCTTGCATCGGGTCCTTCAAGCACGCTAATGTTTGATGTTTTGGAAATTAACAATACTGTTTGGGTCGCAGGAGATGAAGTCATTGATATCTTTGACAAACAACAAAATCGTTGGTTGAATCCTATAGTTACCGGCACAGATAATCAAGCATTGGAAACGGATGGTTCATCAGTATGGCTCGCAACTAAAGATGACGGTATATTCAAGTATTCTTTGAATGGTTCTCAAATAGCACATATTGTAGTTAATGATGGATTAAATTCCAATGATGCAGATTTCATGGCTTATGATTCACTTACAGATACATTGGTTGTAGGCCACTCTAATTCTGGAGTTAGTTTAGTTAACAATTCTAACAACACGGTATCATCCTCTTGGTCATCTGGCCGTTCAGATCAATTTTCTAATAATGTCCGAGATGTAGCAGCTCGCTCATCAATAGCTTATGTAGCATCTAATATCGGTGTAATTCGTATTGATATCACTAACGACACTCTTCTTTCAACATGGAGTTCAACAGGCATGGATGATGTTTTGTATATGCCAGTTGAAACAGATGGTCGCCTAATATATCTGGGTATGTATGGATACGGCGTTCTTGTATTTGATAGAGTATCGGGTGATGTACTTGATACATGGAAATATGATGGTAATGGTAACGGCCTTTCCAGCAACAATGTCTATTCGTTACACAAAGATACAGGGGGTTCAATTTGGGTAGGCGTATCTGGCGGGGCTGACCGTTGGGATGGTACTAATTGGGATCACATCAGGCCCTCAGGCGGGGGTTGGCAACCAACCGAATTCTATGATTTGACATCAGACTCATCTAAACTTTATGCTGGTACAAATGCGGGAGCATGTATGTATGATTTGAGTTCTCTTTCTAGAGATGATTGTTGGAACTACTATTCTAACCCTGAAGGCCTTCCATCTTCATGGGTCTATTCAGTTTCTATGTTGAGCAATGGTTTTCTGTATGCGGGAACTAATTATGGTGCTGGAGTAATTGATGTTGCGAATGACACCGTAGTGGATGTATGGACTGCAGGAGAAGAAACATGGAACGCTCCATTGTACGAATATGATGATGTGGTATACCTTGGATTAAATGGTGCAGGAATTGCTCGTTACGATCGTATTAACGATGCCTGGCTTCCAGCCTGGGACTCATCTAACTCAAACAGCCCATTAAATGATAATGATGTTACTACTTTAATTCCAGACCGGCAAGCCCATCGCATATGGGTTGGTGGGGATTTTGGTCTCCGCTTAATTGATTTAGCAAATGCCACATTAGAGGAGACATTTAGTAGATCTAATGGCCAAAATTCTGCAGGTGAATTAGTAATTATTGGCGATATACTATACTGGTCAGAGGAGAGATCAGGAACACAATCAAATGACAACATATACCGTTATGATATAGACAGTATGACAACCCTTTCTTCAATAGATGCAGGGCAACGAATAGGTCAATCAGGTCTAGTTTACGGAATCGGTGAAGGTCCTGATGGAATGTTATGGATTGGTGTGACACCATCTGGTTGGCAATCTGGTCTTTATGCTGGTAGTGTTGTTCGTTGGGATCACACGAATGATACATGGGGTGCAACGCTTGATGAAACCGGTTCGATTCTTCGTGTAAACTCTGTATACGCGGGTGAGTGCGAACCACTAAACACGTCAGCTTGCCATATATTTGCTTCATATGGTGAAAAAGTACATCGCCATTATGATTACAATGGCAATCTACTCAATGAGTGGGATGACACAGTAATCCAAGGTCCAATACGTTCAATAGACTTCTATCAGGGACTAATTCATTTTGCAACTTATGATGGAATTGCACGTTACGATATGTACAATGATACTTGGGCATCTACTCTTACTCCTGGTAACGGCCTCCCTTCCAATTCAGAGGACACCATATATGATATAGAGATTGTAGGAGATGATCTTTGGTATTCAACAATGGCTAATAGTGGTTGGAATAGGAATAGCCGCATTTTCAATTTTAATGGAACAACCCAACAGTGGTCAGATTGGTCTGCAGGTAGTAGCAATATTCCACAAGGGTTTGGATTTTCAATGGAAGTTTGTAATGGCATTATGCATGTAGCCATGTCTAGATATGCAGGATTTGGAACCCAAGGGGGGGTTGCTCGATATAATCTATCAACTGGCCAGTGGCTGTCTTCTTGGACACAGGGAAATCAGCAACAAAGAGGCTTAGCTGATGACGACCCAATCGCACTTGCTTGTGATGACTTATCTGATGTTGTTTTCGTTGGTTTTGAGGAGACTGATGTTGGCATTTCACGTTATAGTTACACCTCGTCCAATTGGTTATCTACAATTTCAGAGACTGCTAATGGTATTTTGCCTGATATGGTATTTCCTGATGGGATGCGCTGGCATGATGGCGTTCTGATGATCTCTCATACCAATGATGACGGCGGTGTTGGTGGAATTTCTAGGATTGCTTCTAACGGCGGACAGTTAGGTACTGGGATTCAAATTGATGTAGGTACTCAAGCATCGAGTATGGAAATAGTGCCATCAAATAGTAACCAAGTAGAGTGGTTAATTGGTAGGCCAGGTGGCGATTCAGGCTACAACCGAGTGGATATCATTAATTCAACAGGTCTGCATAAAGGGGCAGTAGATATTCTAGCAGGCCTCTCTAGTGGTAGGTTACTTGATGTGACTTTCCAAGGTAATGATGTCTGGGCAACCTTTGCTTCTGATTCAAATCAGTATTTTGGTTCATCAATTTTACATGGCCAATTGAATTCAACTGGTGAGGTTGTGTGGGTAGATGCCTACCCATTTGTATGGGATGTAATCAATGAAATGTTGCCAGTAAACAATGATTTGTGGGTTACAACAACTGCTGGGTTATACAGTGTTGATATTTCAACAGGACAGATTTCAGGAACACCTGTCCCTCTGCATTATCAAATGCATGGGATTTCAAAACACGGAGGCGATCTTGTAATTGGTTTGATGGGCACACCAACGTCTTCAGCAGGATTGCAAGTATTCAATCTAACAACTAATACTTGGACAGACGGCTCATTGCTAGCTGGTTTGCCATCAAATGTGGTTAGAGACTTTGTTGAATATGATAACCGTATATGGGTTGCAACTTACAGTGGAATAGGTGTATGGAACATGACCACAGAATCGTGGGATGACTCAATAACCACTCAAAATGGATTAACAAGCACCTTTGTCGAAGACATTTGGGTTGAGGGTGGTGAATTATTGCTAGCAACGCCATCTGGAATGATTCGTTGGGATGTTTCTAATAAGACAGTAGTTGGTACTTATGATAATTCTAATGGATTAATCGGTACGCGTGTGAATTCTATGTCCTATGCCCCTCCAACAACGGTAACCAATGGTAACTCAACAATTAACTACCCCTCAACTCTTTTCCTTTCCCATAATGGTGAAGGAGCCTCTAGACCGGGTGCTACAGCGTTTTCACTTTCTACTATGCAGGCGCTACAACAGTATCAAGTTGACATGCTACCATCTAATGATGTCAGGTCAGTTGAAGGTGATTGGTGGGGTGTGCATGTTGCGACAATCGAGGAACCGTTGATGCACTGGAATGCAGGAGCAAATCAAATGGAAGTAGGAAACCCGTCATGGGCCTTCCTATCATGGCCAATTAGGGATCTTGTAAGTGATGGAACAACACTTCTAGCTATCAGTAATGGTGGAATTGATTGGGTTGATATCACTAGCCCACGCCACGGAATTTCCCATCAAGAGAACATCCTATTTCCTTCAGGTGGATGGGTTGGGCCTAGTGGCATTTGGTTATCAACATTCGAAGATGGTTTGTACGGCTTCGGCCCTGCACCAAATCATATCGAAGTAGAAAGGGAATCTATGAGGAGGGCCGACCCACTTACTGCAACCTTCTCAGGGGCATCATGGATTATTACCAATTCCACAAAACCAGGACAAATGATTACTCTTATCGATTCATCAACATCTATTCTAACTCCTTCACAAGCTAACAGCGCATCTCCAATGGGAATCCCAATTCATCAAATGCCTTTGACATTATCAAGTCCTATTGAAGGCGCATCGGTCTGGCTATCTTCTCATTATCTAAATTATTCAGGAGTTTGGAATCTTACTTCTTTCAATTCTAATCTAGATGACGAATTTTCTCTTGCTGCAAGGCGTGGAACACTTTCTCAAGGGGGTCGTGATTTACATATTCGATTAAATAGTCCATTAAACGGTTCTCTAGAGATACGAATTAAATTCGATTGGACACGTTCAGAGTCCCCGGTTGAGATTCTTGATTTATACGACCGACCAGATGATGGCGGTGGTGTTTTGATTGCAGAATGGACCCCGAGCCAAGATCATGGTTGGGCTGCTTACCACATTTATTTACAAGAAGGAAATTGGTCATCCTTACCAACTTCAGCAGATCTTGCATTCCGCAGTTCTGATATTCGAATTCCTGTGTGGTCAGTCACTCTGGCTGAGATAACTACAGTTAATGGCGTTCCAATTCAAGATGGAGTAGATATCTATGGGGTTGCTTTGATTGAGTATGATGATGGAACGTTGGGCGAACCATCTCCAATATTTGGCCCCGCATCATCTAGTGATGAAATCCCATCACCCCCCTCATGGGCAAACGGTGGTCCCGCGGAAGGTGGTGAAGACGGAGATCTCTATGTGGAATGGAGAAAATGTACTGCAATTGATCATGCAGGGACTAGATTGTGGGTGGTTCAACAGGAAATTGCCGACGTTGTTGGATTAACACCAATAGGGCCGGATTTGAACTCACAATCCAATAGCACAGTACTACAACTTGAGAAAGGTAGGCCATATTGGATAGGCCTGACTTGCGTTGATGAGGGTGGGCAACATGACCCAGCCAATGCTACAATTATTGGCCCAGTGGTCCCTACAGGTGGTATAAATGATGGAATTCCTCCTGCACCGGTCGAGAATATATCGGCGTATGATACACCGGATGATGGCGGTGGAAGGGTTACAGTAGAGTGGTCTCCAAATAACGAGGAAGACTGTGCTTGGCATACAATATTAGTACGCCCATCTCTTGATGAAGTTGCACCAACAAATGCAGAAGATTTTGCAAATGCAACAATTGTTCCAGATTGCACAACTAATTCCACAATCATATCTGATTGGGGTGGTGAGCCATTAATTGATAATACACTTTACTGGGTAACAGTTGTTGCCTTTGATGCGTGGGGTAATGGAGATTTAGGAAACGTAACATCCGTACAAGTCGCTCCAGAGAAAAACCAACATGGTTCGGACCCACCCCCTAGGGTAGAAAATTTATCTGCCTGGGATCATCCAAACGATACAGGCAATGCAATTGATGTCTCTTGGAATGCATCAACAGTGGATGATTTTGGATATTATGTGGTATGGGCTAGCAATCAACCAGTGGATGATTTAGCAATCGTATGGTCTCAATGCAAAGACAATATCGAATCTTGCGGTGGAATTAAGATAGAGATTCAACATCCGGTTGGTTCTGGGGGATTGGTCAATCTTACTCTTACTAAAGCACGTTATGGTGATAACATAGAAAACGCACAATCAGATACGATTAAGCCAAACATTCCACTTTCGGTCACGGTTACCATTCATGATATCTATGATTCCGCATTCCTAACAAATCTCCCATCAGTGGTAGTAATTCCAATTGATAATCGAGATGATATAATTGCTCCAGATAGATTGCAAGCCCCGATCGTGACTGATGTTCCTGGCGATAACGGAACCGCTGTTTATGTTGAATTTGAAACTAGTGATGCTAGTGATATTGAATATTACGAAGTATATGCAGATATTATAGCATTTACAAGCACAGCCCATCGCCAACCTGTAATGATACTTGATCGTGCTTTTGAGTTACCAATAATTCTGGAGAATATCAACGGGGGAGATCCTGTAATGTCTGGTATTCCTATTCATGTTGCAATTGTCCCTGTTGATTCGTCTGGTAACGCACATAGAGATCAATTGAATGTTGGTTCAGGAAAAGCAATTGACAATTCGGGAGACGACCCTGGAGGACATTTACCTGACGTAGATTTCACAGCCAAGTGGAGTGAAGATGGAATGGTAATTGAAGTTGATTGGGAGGAGATGGCAAGAACAGATATCCGAAGCTATCGAATTTATATCAGTAATCAACGCTTTGAGAATACCGATGAAGCGGATCTTGCTAAAGAAGGCATCATTGGAACTTTCTGGTCTCTAGAAAAATTCAATGATACATCAGCATATGACAATTCAACTCAATGGTTCGTAGCGGTTTCTGCATATGATGGAAATGCATGGAAGCATCTTGTTCAAGCGAAAGAAGTGAAACCGTACAAAGCGCCATCAGATGATGATGATGAAGAAAGTGATGGTGAAGCGAGTGCAGGTTTGTTTGATTTGTTAGATCTAAACACGTTATTGACAATAATTCTTTCATTAGCTATTCTAACTGTGCTGATGTTAGCACTTCGCGCACGCAGAAACCGTGTTGGTAGTGAAGCTTGGCAACTTGCCCATGCAGCATGGGGTCTTCCTCAAGAAGAGAATTGGGGTGACTCAGAACCTTCACAAGATGCAGATTTAGCAGGTACTTTAATGCCAGCAGCTTCACAAATTAAAGCGGAAGAAGAATCTATTGAACCCACTTCTTCTGATTACAGTGGCTTTGCTGCAGCAGAACCCCCAACAGATGCTAGCAGGCGCCTAGCAGAGTTGTCCCAAGACCTATTTGATGATTCAACACTAACTAGGCCCTCAAGTGGCGATTCAGAACTGGATTCCCTAATAGATGACTTATTGTAATAATTTTATATTAGAGTAACAAAGTAAGGTTTCATTGCCAAGAACGTCTCGCAAGGTATCTGTGAGGCAATGATTGACAAGGCCCATTCTTCGGTATTCACCACAATGAGGTGGGATGGTGATTATTCAGTAGCCCATATCGATAACCATTTTGAGAGATTTAAAAATCATTCTTCAAGGTTGGGAATTGAATTGCCGAAAGACCTCGAATCATTATCAATAATTTCACTTTCAACAGCCTTTAAAAAATCAGTTAAATCAGTTAATAAAAATGAGATTGGACTTGTTAGTTTAACTCTAACATCCTGTGGGGAAATCAGTGCCGAAACACGTTGGGTGAAATCTCTAAATGAGTGTTCGGACGATATCGATATACCCGTTCAAGTTAATGCTACTGCCCTGCAGGCTCCAAATTGGAATGATACAATAAATGGATGTAAGCACGGGGATTGGGAACCATATATTACCGCAAAAAAAATGATTGAAGAGCGAGGTTGCCAAATAGCATTGTTTGTCAAAGATGAGATGATTGTAGATGGGGTTGCCTACACCCCGATTTTGCTTGATGATGATGGTGTTGCATGGTATCCAGATCCTAAATATGGTGGTATTGATTCAATTTCAATTGCAACTTTGATACCCCGGTTATTAGAATGTGGAATACCAGTTTCTAAAGGAAGATTGACAAAAGCACTTCTTTCACGTGCGAAATCAATTTTAGTTGTAGGTACGGGCGTTGGTGTTTTACATGTAACAGATATTGATGGACAAAAACTTGGAGATGGTTCTACCAAATTCGCAACACTTTGTCATGAGTTATTCGAAACCTCAATTAACGATTCTTGGTTCAAAATATAATAGGTGATTGTTTGATATCTTGTAAGCAATGGACTCTAACAGATGAGAGTAATTTTGCACCTGAAATTTTTGAATATTTGAAAAAAGAAGATTTAATCGGGTTATCTGCGAGTAGATTCGGAGGCCCAGATGAATTAATGTTAATTTCAGACGGCCCGCTAACCCCCGATTCTAATCTTACTTTGATTTCAGGCCCCCCAACTATGAGATGCATATCAAAACAACCTAGTCGATTAAGACAACCC
The DNA here is from genome assembly GCA_964401115.1 of uncultured Candidatus Poseidoniales archaeon. Taxonomy (GTDB): domain Archaea; phylum Thermoplasmatota; class Poseidoniia; order Poseidoniales; family Thalassarchaeaceae; genus MGIIb-Q1. Next base: position 10,377 of record CAYNXD010000091.1, read on the forward strand.
GCCTCTACAAATTCTAGTTCTGCGTTAGAAGGAAATTTAGATCTTACAGGCCAAGGTTCCACATGTGATTGGCAAGTTGAGGAGTGGCTGGCTGGAGTTGGTTGGAGAACTAGAGTAACAATTGAGAGGGATGATTTAGCCACATCTTTACGTGCATTAACACCCCTTTTACCCAAATTAGAAAGTGAAAATGAATTAATCCAACCAGGGGGTTTTGCAGGTTTATTGACTTATGATTTGGTGCAATGGACTGAGCCTGCGAGATTACAAAATATCCCAGAACCATCATCACTTCTTGGGGTGTTATTGAGAGTTGATCGTTTGATTATACACAATAGATTAGAAGGAATTCTTTCATTACTATCTTTACATTCTGATGATTGGTTCAATATTTGTTCTAGAAAAATAGATAATTGGATAAATAATCGTTTTACTAAAGAGGTGGATACAGCAAAACATTCCTCATTAGAATCATCTATATCTGATTCCGAACATTGTAAAATTGTTGATACAGTCCGTTCTTCGATAAAGGATGGGGAATTTTATCAATTAAATTACGGACGTATTTGGTCAGGGGAAATCAACAACCCCTGGCCAGTTTTTAAGAGATTGATAAAAACTAATCCAGCACCCTATTCTGGTTGGATTTCTATTCCTGATTATGACTATGTAGTGGCTAGTGTGAGTCCCGAATTGTTGCTATCCATGCGGGGCAACGAACTATCTACACGCCCAATTAAAGGAACGAGACCACGTTCTGAAAAAAGAGATAGAGATGAAGCATTTAAGCGAGAGTTAGTGTCTAGTCGAAAAGAAATTAGCGAACATATGATGTTAGTTGATCTTGAGCGTAATGATCTTGGTAAGGTGTGTAGAGTAGGTAGTGTAAGATGGAATGATTGGAGAATCGAATCCCATCCAAATGTACACCATCTTGTTAGCGATGTGAGGGGAACTTTGGGTGATAATTACGATGGCTGGGACGCTTTACAGGCCCTTTTCCCTGGTGGTAGTATTACTGGTTGTCCAAAAACAGCAACCATTGCAGCAATTGATGAATTAGAAAAGACTCCCCGTAGTGCATGGACAGGTTCTCTTGGCTTCCATGACCCTAGGACCAAATTTGCTTGTTGGAATATTTTGATTCGAACGTTAGAAGCTAAGGCAGATTGTAATGGTACTTGGGAAGCAAAAGTTCAGGCAGGTGGTGGCCTAGTTTTCGATTCAATACCTAGTCAAGAGGTAGAGGAAGCAAAATGGAAAGCACAAGCCCTTCTCAATGCAGCATGGGGGACTTCAGAGAGTAAAATTCCGAAACAGAAGATGTCAATTCAACCAATCCCTATCATAGATGAACGAATAAAATCACTATTAAAATCACTAAAATCGGAACATGAAATTTGTATTGCCCCTGCAGAACCAATTAGATGGTTATCTAGTGACCCCCCTCTTCCTTACACAAAAAATAATGAGCGAAGGCTTCTATTTATTGATAATTTAGATTCTTTTTCTTGGAACATAGTTCATGCCGCTTCTCAACTTGGGGCTGAAGTTGTAGTTGTAGAAGGGCGTGGAAAATCAATAAGCACCGACATCAATCATATCCTTAAATCCATTAAACCGACTCATATTATTCTAGGTCCCGGGCCAAGTCGCCCTTGTCAATCTCCCTTAACTAAATTAATTGCAGATATGGCAATGAAATCTGAAATTCTAGATTATAATGCTGAACCAATCCCATTACTGGGTATTTGTCTAGGGCATCAAGCATTGGGTGAGGCTATCGGTTGGGAATTAGTGCCTGCACCTAGGGGGGCGGTTCATGGAGTACCTGAAGATATTCTCATGGGGGAAAATAAGATATTCTCTCGAATGCCAAGAGTTGCTAAAATGATGAGATATCATTCCCTTGCTCTTAGGCCAACAAATAAGGAACTTGAGATAATTGCTACGGACGCGGAATCTCAGACGTTAGTCATGGCCTTGTCACATCCTAAATTACCGATTTGGGGTGTGCAATTCCACCCAGAATCTTGCGGCAGTCCTGAAGGTTGGAAGTTATTAGATAACTTTCTTCTCAAGTCACACAAAGTCTCTGGACAAAGTGTTGAAGTGCCATTACTTGGTCGTGAGGGGTGAGGGTTACCATGGCCACCTGCAGAATATGTCGCGGAATTTATCCACAAGAACACCTCATTAGTGGAATTGGTCCAAGACATCTAGTTTGTGAGAGGTGTGGTTTAGATAGGGGTTACATTACTCCAGATGAGGCAACACATCTGTACGATGATGAAACTAAACGTGCTCGAATGGTTGTTATCGGCAGAAGATTTGCCCCCTTCCTTTGGATAATTTTAGGATGGTCGCTTTGGTCAATGTTTTTTGCAGGGCTTCCATTATGGGGCAAAGCTTCGTTAGTTATATTGTTACTCGCAACTCTTATTGCCCCTGTGATGTATTTCCTGGGCGGCCCTAAATACCAAGCGGATCTGCGTAGATTATCAACAAAATAATTGATTTTTTACGATGCTAGGTGTCAAACGGTTGAAATAGTATCATTCTGACGGGAAATTTAGAGGGAACACTGGGTTCCCTGAATGAAAAAGTGAAACGGCGTGGAAAAAGGAGATAGTGTAAGTAACTACGATACTGGGTTATATTTCGAGCAAAAAGGCTCGCAGTCCATCGATTTGATGGTCAAATACCCAGTTGCCAAGCCGCCAAAAATGGTTAGATTGAGCGTAGGCTCGATTTACTGTTTTGCATACCCGTACTCCCAGAGTCAGAACTCCCAGCCAACTGGGGCTGCCCTGGAAAGAGAGAACAGCGGGTTCTCTGCAATATTAAAAAAATAGGAGAAATGAAAAATATGAACCGAAAAAACCTGAGTGTGTTAGTCGCGATTCTAATGATCTTGATGTCAGCATCAGCTGCATCAGGTGATGGTACCGACCCTCTTGACCCATCTGATGGTGGGGCTGATTGGGACGGCGATGGATTGACTAACGCTGAAGAGCAAAACCATGGAACGGATATGACGAACGCAGATAGCGATGGCGACGGTCTTCCAGATGGATGGGAAGTGGCTAACGGCCTCAACCCTAATTCTGGTAGTGACGCTAACGCAGATCCTGACGGAGATGGCCTATCTAACGCCCAAGAGTACGCCAAGGGTACTAACCCTAACAGTGCGGACACTGACGGTGATGGCCGACCAGATTCGACAGATCCATTCCCGAACGACCCTAATGATGGAGAGTATTCAGATTCTGATGGCGACGGTATCCCCGACGCTTACGATCCTGATTACCAATCACCTGAGGATGGCTCCGGAAACGGCGGCACCTCTGGTGGTGGTGGCTCAGACCAACAAGGCGAAGGCGAAGGCCAAGGACAAGGTCAAGGACAAGGTCAAGGCCAAGGTCAAGGACAAGGTCAAGGTCAAGGTC